>JACPZV010000412.1 GCA_016195295.1 Acidobacteriota bacterium | reverse complement strand
GCGCGTGCTATATTCGTCAGGTTCTGTTGGAGCTAGGACACCCTATCTAGCTTCACCGCATAGGAATAGCGTTCCCGGAATACCCCGGAACGATCAATCCGTCGCGATCTACTAGGGTTTTCAGGCGCCAAGCCACCCTTTCTTCGGGAAGGGCGCTTCTAGGCCTGAAACATAAACATTGCGGGTTGCGCAATGCGAACGCGGATTTGATGTCCGATCCGCATTCCGCACTCCGCGATCCGCATTGCGAGATTGCAGAGTATGCCGACAATCAGTCAACTGGTTCGTGCCGGGCGCAAGAAGATCGTCAGCAAGACGAAGAGCCCGGCGCTGCAGAACAGCCCGCAGAAGCGGGGTGTGTGCGTCCGCGTGTTCACCCAAACGCCGAAGAAGCCGAACTCGGCGCTCCGCAAGGTGGCGCGCGTGCGGTTGACGAACGGCATCGAAGTGACGACCTACATTCCGGGCGTCGGCCACAACTTGCAGGAGCACTCGCTGGTGCTCATCCGCGGCGGCCGCGTGAAGGATCTGCCGGGCGTGCGCTATCACGTCGTGCGCGGGACGCTCGATGCGGTCGGCGTGCAGGGGCGGATGCAGGGACGATCGAAGTACGGCGCGAAGCGGCCGAAGAAGGCTTAACCATGCCTCGTAGACGAGAAATCCCCAAGCGCGACATCGCCGCGGACCCGCTCTACCAGAGTCCGCTCGTGAGCAAGTTCATCAACTGCATCATGCACGGCGGCAAGCGCAGCACGGCCGAGCGCATCATCTATAAGAGCTTCGACATCATCAAGGAGAAGACCGGCGACGATCCGCTGAAGGTCTTCAAGAAGGCGCTCGACAACGTCAAGCCGAGCCTCGAAGTGAAGTCGCGCCGCGTGGGCGGCTCGAACTACCAGGTGCCGGTCGAAGTGAACCCGAACCGGCGCCTGTCGCTCAGCATCCGCTGGATCGTCGGCTACGCGCGCGCGCGCGGCGACGGCAAGACGATGTACGAAAAGTTGGCCAACGAGTTCCTCGACGCGTCGAATCTGCGCGGCGGCGCCGTCAAGAAGCGCGAGGACACGCACCGGATGGCGGAGGCCAACAAGGCGTTTGCTCACTACCGGTGGTAAGCGTGAAGTCTGAACTCTGAAGTCTGAAACCGAATCTGAAATCTGAATTCTGAAATCTCAATGCCCCGTCAGTCGCCGTTAAATCGCACGCGGAACATCGGCATCATGGCCCACATCGATGCCGGGAAGACCACCACGACAGAACGGATTCTGTTCTACACCGGAATTACGTACAAGATCGGCGAAGTCCACGAAGGCACCGCCGTGATGGACTGGATGGAGCAGGAGCAGGAGCGCGGCATCACGATCACGTCCGCCGCCACCACCTGTTTCTGGCGCGATCACCGCATCAACATCATCGACACGCCGGGCCACGTCGACTTCACGGCCGAAGTCGAGCGCTCGCTGCGCGTCCTCGACGGTGCCGTGGCCGTCTTCGACGCGGTCGCCGGCGTCGAGCCCCAGTCCGAAACCGTCTGGCGGCAGGCGGACAAATACCGCGTCCCGCGCATCTGCTTCGTCAACAAGATGGACAGAATCGGCGCGGATTTCAAGCGGACGGTCGAGCAGATCGGGACCAAGCTCCAGGGCAACGCCGTGGCCATTCAGCTGCCCATCGGCGCCGAAGACAAGTTCGTCGGCGTGATCGACATCGTCAAGATGAAGGCGATCACCTACAAGGACGAAACGATGGGCGCCGACTACATCGTCGGCGACATTCCCGCCGACATGGTGGACGACGCGAGGCACTACCGCGAGCAGCTCATCGAAAAAGTCAGCGAAGCCGACGACAAACTTCTCGAGAAGTACCTCCACGGCCAGGCAATCACGGAAGACGAAATCAAGGCCGCGCTGCGCAAGCGCGCCATCGAGTCGGTGCGGAAGGAAGCGGCCGCCTTCGTCCCCGTCATCTGCGGCTCGGCGTTCAAGAACAAAGGCGTGCAGCCGATGCTCGACGCCGTGGTCGACTACCTGCCGTCGCCGCTCGACATCCCGCCCATCATCGGCCTCGATCCGGAGAAAGCCGAACCGACGCAGATCGAGCGGCCGGCTGCAGACGCCGCGCCGTTTTCGGCGCTGGCGTTCAAGATCATGACCGACCCGTTCGTCGGCCAGTTGTGCTTCATTCGCGTCTACTCCGGCGTCATGGCCTCGGGCACGTCGATCTACAACGCCACCAAGCAGAAAACCGAGCGTGTCGGTCGCCTCTTGAAGATGCACGCCAACAAGCGTGAAGAGATCAAAGAGGTGTACGCGGGCGACATCGCCGCGGCCGTCGGACTGCGAAGCGTCACGACGGGCGACACGATTTGCGACGAGAAGCACGCCATCGTGCTCGAGTCGATGGACTTCCCCGAGCCGGTCATCTCACTCGCGATCGAGCCGAAAACGAAAGCCGATCAGGAAAAGCTGGGCGCCGGGCTCGGCAAGCTGATGGCGGAAGATCCGACCTTCCGCGTCAAGACCGACGATCAGACGGGGCAGGTCGTCATCTCGGGCATGGGCGAGCTGCACCTCGAGATCATCGTCGACCGCCTGAAGCGCGAGTTCAACGTCGAGGCCAGCGTCGGCCGTCCGCAGGTCGCCTACAAGGAGACGCTCACGCGCCCGGCGGAGGGCGAGGGCCGCTACATCAAACAGACCGGCGGGCGCGGCCAGTACGGCCACGCGAAGATTCGCGTGATTCCGCGCCGGCCGGGCGAAGGCTACGAGTTCGTCAACGAGATCGTCGGCGGGTCGATTCCGAAGGAGTTCATCAAGCCGATCGACCAGGGCATCCGTGAGGCGATGACGACGGGGGTGCTCGCCGGCTATCCCGTGGACGATGTCGCGGTGGAGCTGTACGACGGATCGTTCCACGACGTCGACTCGTCGGAGATGGCGTTCAAGATCGCCGGCTCGATGGCGTTCAAGGACGCGGCCAAGAAGGCGAAGCCGGTGTTGCTCGAGCCCGTGATGCGCGTCGAAGTCGTGGTCCCGAAGGACTACATGGGCGACGTGATGGGCAATCTGGCCGGCCGGCGCGGGCATATTCAGTCGCAGGAAGATCGCGGGGGCACGCAAATCATCCAGGCGCGCGTGCCGCTATCCGAGATGTTCGGCTACGCGACGGACCTGAGGTCGCGGACGCAGGGACGCGCGACCTACTCGATGCATTTCGATCGCTACGAGCCGGCGCCGCAGAGCGTGAGCGAAGAAGTCGTGGCGAGGATGCAGGGGAAATGAAGGGCTAAGGGCTAAGGGCTGAGTGCTAAGGGCTGAGGGTAGCCCTGCAGAGACCGCATATGACAACAGCGTTCAGTGAGAAGATTCGCATCCGCCTCAAGGCGTACGACTATCGCGTTCTGGATCAGTCGACGACGGAGATCGTCGACACGGCCAAGCGCACGGGTGCGCGGCTGGCGGGACCGATTCCGCTGCCGACCTCCAAGAACAAGTGGACCGTGCTGCGGTCGCCGCACGTGGACAAGAAATCGCGCGAGCAGTTCGAGATCCGCACGCACAAGCGGCTCATCGACATTTTCGAGCCGACGCCGCAGACCGTGGACGCGCTGATGAAGCTCGATCTGCCCGCCGGCGTGGATGTGGAGATAAAAGCGTTTGGAAAGGAACATAAGTAGAAACTGAAAACTGAAAAGTCGAAACTGAAAACTGACTCTTCACTTTTCGCTTTTCAGTTTTCAGTTTTCAGTTTCAAGGCGCATATGGTTACAGGCATCATCGGCCGCAAAGTCGGCATGACCCAGGTCTTCGACGAGGACGGCACGGTCCATCCGGCCACCGTCATCAAGGCCGGCCCGTGCGTGGTCGTGCAGGCGAAGACGCCGCAGACCGACGGCTACGAGGCGATCCAGCTCGGCCTGGTCGAAGAGACGCCGGCCAAAACCAACAAACCCACCGTGGGTCATTTCAAGAAGGCGAACGTGCCGGCGACGCGTGTGCGCCGCGAAGTCAGGCTCGCCGGCGGCGGCGACGCCCCGAAGGTCGGCGATCAGGTGCTTGCCTCGATCTTCAACAACGGTGAACGCGTCGACGTGATTGGGACGGGCCGCGGCAAGGGCTTCCAGGGCGTCGTCAAGCGCCACCACTTCGGCGGCGGCGCGGCGACACACGGGTCGATGTTCCACCGCGCGCCCGGATCCATCGGCGCCTCGTCTTTTCCCTCGCGCGTCGTCAAGGGCATGCGTGCCGCGGGCCGGATGGGCGGCGGACGCGTCACGATTCACAACCTGAAAGTGCTGCGCGTCGATCCGGAGAACCACCTGCTGATTGTCGAGGGCGGCGTTCCCGGCGCGCCACGCGCGTACGTGATCGTGCGCAAGGCGCTCACGGCGAAGAAGATCAAAGTCGCGCAGGTGGAGAAGCCGAAGAAGGGGAAGAAATAGAGGCTAGGGACTAGGGTCTCGCGGCTGGAAACACCAGCCCCCAGCCCCTAGCCTCCAGCCCCTGTGCACTCGTTATGCAACTGGACATCGTCAACAACAACAACGAGAAGGTCGGCGTGCTCACGGTGAAAGACGAGGTCTTCGGCGGGCGCGTGAACACCGATCTGATCTGGGAGTCGGTCGTCCACGAGAACGCGTCCAAGCGCCGCGGCACGCACCAGACGAAGAACCGCGCCAACGTCAGCGGCAGCGGCAAGAAGCCCTGGCGGCAGAAGGGCACGGGCCGCGCGCGCGTCGGGTCGATCCGCAACCCGCTGTGGCGCCACGGCGGCACGGTCTTCGGGCCGCAGCCGCGCAGCTACGACTTTGCCCTGCCCAAGAAAGTTGGACGGGGCGCGCTGCGCGCCGCGCTCGCGCAGAAGCTGAAGGACGGCGCGGTGATCGTCGTCGACGCGCTGGCGGCGAGCGAGATCAAGACGAAGACCGCGGCCGAGATGCTCCAGCGTCTCGGTGTCGGCGGCAAGGCCGTGCTCATCGACGTCGCGCTCGACGAGAAGCTGTCGCGCTCGGTCCGCAATCTGCCGGGCATCGAGTTCGTGGCGAGCGGCAAGGTGACGGCGCGGTCGATCGCCGACGCCGAGTGCGTCGTGGCGACGAAGGGCGCGATCGAGAAGCTGCAGGACGTGCTGGCAGGATCACGGATATGAAACTGACTGATGTCATCCGCCGGCCGCTGATTACCGAGAAGACGTCCATTCTGCGCGAGGACGGCCGGACGCTCGTGTTCCACGTGTCGACGGACGCGAACAAAGTCCAGATCAAGCATGCGATCGAGCAGCTGCTCGGGTCGAAGGTCGAGAGCATCCGGACGAGCATCGCCCACGGCAAAGTGAAGCGGCAGGGTCGCTTCGCCGGCCGGCGAAGCGACTGGAAGAAGGCGTACGTGAAGCTGCGCGAGGGCGCGAAGATTCCGGAATTCTTGGAGGGCGCATAACCATGCCCATTCGTAAATTCAATCCGACGTCGCCCGGGCAACGGTTTCAGACCGTGCAGGTGTTCGACGAACTCACGACCTCGGAGCCGCACAAGCCGCTGGTCGAGCCCCTGCACGAGTCGGGCGGGCGGAACAACCAGGGCCACCTCACCTCGTGGTGGCGCGGCGCCGGCCACAAGCGGATGTACCGTCTCATCGACTTCAAACGCGACAAGCGCGACATTCCGGCCACGGTGTCGACGATCGAGTACGACCCGAACCGCTCGGCGCGCATCGCACTGTTGACCTACGCGGACGGGGAGAAGCGCTACATCCTCCAGCCGCTCGGCCTGAAAGTCGGCGACACGATCGTCGCGGGCCAGAACGTCGACATCCTGCCGGGCAACGCGCTGCCGCTGAAAAACATTCCGCTCGGCACGCTGCTCCACAACGTCGAGCTGCGTCCGGGCAAGGGCGGTCAGATCGCGCGCAGCGCCGGATCCTTCGTGCAGCTGGTGGCGAAGGAAGGCGACTACGCGTCGGTCAAGATGCCGTCGGGCGAGATTCGCAAGATCAACATGGAATGTTTCGCGACGATCGGCCAGGTCGGCAATCTCGACCACGAAAACGTGTCGATTGGCAAAGCGGGACGCAGCCGCTGGATGGGCCAGCGTCCCCACGTGCGCGGCGTCGCGATGAACCCGGTCGATCATCCGCTCGGCGGCGGCGAAGGCAAGACGTCGGGCGGCCGGCATCCGGTGTCGCCGTGGGGCTTGCCGACCAAGGGGTACAAGACGAGGAACCGCAAGGTCACCGACAAGTTCATCGTCCAGCGGAGACAAAAGTAGTGACTGGTGCCTGGTGACTGGAATCTCCCAGCCACAAGCCCCCAGCCACAAGCCACGGCGGAATAAATCGTATGGGTCGATCACTGAAGAAAGGGCCGTTTGTCGATACCCATCTCCTCGAGAAGGTCGAGGTGATGAATCGTGGGTCCGAGAAGAAGGTCATCAAGACCTGGTCGCGCCGGTCGACCGTGGTGCCCGAAATGGTCGGCCACACCTTGGCCGTTCACAACGGGAAGAAGTTCATCCCGGTCTACGTGACGGAAAACATGGTCGGCCACAAGCTCGGCGAATTCGCGCCGACGCGCATCTTCAAGGGCCACACCACGCGGGTGGCGGAACGGGCGGCCGCCGCGGCGGCGGCGCCGGGTGCGCCCGGAGCCCCTGGAGCGGCCGCCGTCGGTGCGCCGCCGGCCGCGGGCGCGCCCGCGGCGAAGCCGGCGGGTGCCGGGAGCTCGTCATCATGATTCAGGCGCAGGCCACCGCCCGCTACGTGCGCACGTCCGCCCAGAAGGCCGGGCTCGTGCTTGCGTTGATTCGCGGCAAAGACGTCAACCGCGCGTTGGCGACGCTCAAGTTCACGCGCAAGGGGATCGCCGAGGACGTCGCCAAGGTGCTCCGTTCGGCCATCGCGAACGCCCAGAACAAGGACGGGTTCAGCGGCGACGTCGATCGGCTGTACGTCTCCGCGTGCTACGCCAACCAAGGTCCCTCGGCCAAGCGCGTGCGTCCCGCGCCGATGGGACGCGCGTTCCGCGTGTTGAAGCGCACGGCGCATTTGACGGTGCACGTTTCGGAACGACCGGAGCAGATCGTCGCTGTGGCGGCGGAGGCGGCGCCGAAACGTGCTCGTGGTCGCCGGTGACTGACGACTGAAGCGAAGGAGATACAGTGGGCCAGAAGGTTCACCCGTTTGGATTCCGGCT
>JACPZV010000411.1 GCA_016195295.1 Acidobacteriota bacterium | reverse complement strand
TAGGGCGTCGCCATGTCGACGCTCACGTGATAGAAGAGGCCGATGGGCAGGTTGTTGAAGAAGTTCCACGTCTTGGTCTGATCCCAGCTGACCGCGAGCCCGCCGTCGTTGCCGATCAGCACGTGCTGCGAGTTCGCCGGATCGATCCAGATCGCGTGCACGTCGTCGTGAATCGTCTGCGTCGCGTTCGTGCTCACCGTCTTGCCGCCGTCCGTCGAATAGTGCAGCTTGACGCCGCCGTAGATGATCACGTCCGGATCGTTGGGATCGATCCGGATCTGGCTGAAGTACATCGGCCGCGGATTCTCGTCGTTCACTTTTCGCCAAGTCGTGCCGCCATCGTCGGATCGGTACACGCCGGTGACCGTGTTCGGCGTCACCGTGGTCGCGATGTTGCTGCGTCCGGGCGGAGGCTGTGGCGCCTCGTCTGGCGTTCCTGCGCCGCCGCGGCCCGCCTGTGGTGAGCCTGCCGAACCACGGCCCTCCTGCGGCACCGGACCCTCGATCACTGCATACAGAATGTTGGGACGCTTACGGTAGACGTCGAGGCCGATGCGGCCCAGCGGGCCATCGGGGAAGCCGTTGCCTTTCACGCGCGTCCACGTCTCGCCGGCGTCGGTCGACTTCCACACGCCGCTGCCCGGTCCGCCGCCGTTCATGCAGCAGGGCGTCCGGCGCCGCTGATACGTCGACGCGTAGAGGATCTTGTCGTTCGCGGGATCCATCACGAGATCGTTCGCGCCCGTGTCATCGTCGACCTTCAGTACTTGTTTCCACGTGCGGCCGCCGTCGGTCGTCTTGTAGACACCGCGTTCGCCGCCCGGACCCCACAAACTGCCGGTCGCCGCGACGAAGACGACGTCGTTGTTGCGCGGGTCGATGACGATGCGGTTGATGGCGCGCGAGGTCGGCAGCCCAACGCGCGTGTAGGTCTTGCCGCCGTCCAGTGATTTGTAAACGCCGTCGCCCCAGCTCGTGCTCTGGCGGTTGTTTGATTCGCCGCTGCCGACCCACACGAGATCGGGATTGCTCTGCGAGACGGTGACGTCGCCGATCGAGATCAGTCCTTGATGCTGGAACTGCGCCTCGAACGTCGTGCCGCCGTTGGTGGTTTTCCAGACGCCGCCGTGCGCCGAGCCCACGTAGAAGATCGCAGGGTTTGGTTCGTAGACCGCGAGGTCCGCGATGCGGCCCGACATGCCCGCCGGCCCGAGTGGCCGGAAGTGCAGTGCGTCGAAGGGTCCCGCGCCGGCAGCAGCCGGAGCGGAGGCGGGCCCTTGTTCAGATCGACCGACGATCGACTGCGCGCCAAACGCCGCGAGCAGTCCACACGCGAGGATGAGAAAGCGGAAGGGCTTCATAGTGGAGCTCCGAAATCAAGAGTCGGTCCGCAGATTATAGGCCACGACGATCGGGAGTGTCCGGCTTCGGTGCGTAGGCCGGGTCCTTCCGCCTTCGCGGAACGCTTCGGCGGACCGCCGTAGCCTTGGCGGAGGCGGTTCGGACCCGGCACGATCGGCGGGTCCCAAAGGACCCGCCCTACATCTTATGGTTCATGTTGCCGGGGCGGGTACTTTGCCGCCAGCGTGGTGACGGTGCTCGCGCCGCGGAACGTGCAAGATCGCCCGATCGCCTTCTCGAGTTTCGCATTCGAGAAGTTCGAGTCGCTCTGCTTCGTCCGGCACAGCCAGTAAATCTCGCGCTGATGCGGGCGAAAGTCGTCGACGTCCGACGTGAACGCCATCAACGCCCGGGTAGACGCTGCGTCGAGCCTCTCCTTGAGAAACCCGATGTTGAACGCCTTTGCCGATTTTATCGCCGCGGGCGTGAACGGCGCGTACGCCGCCACGGCGGCGAGCTCCGCGTCGGTGCGCAGAAACGTGGCCACGTCGTACCCGAGCGCGGCGCGCAGTCTCGTTTCGATCTTCGTTTCGAGCGCGGCCGCGTTCTTCGCGCCGGTCTCGAAGATGACGTTTCCGCTCGCGATGAACGTCTCGACGCCGCCAAAGCCGGCGGTCTCGAAAAGCCGGCGCAGCTGATCCATCTTCACCGTGTGCCCACCGACGTTGATCGCGCGGAGGAGAGCGACGTAGCGGGTCACGGGCGCCGGAATGCGACGTAGCGCGAGGCTTTCAGCCGAGCGACGTCACGCAATGTGCGCGCCCGTGGTCTCGACGTAGACGGCGTACAACGATTGACTGGCCGCCATGAAAAGCCGATTCCGCTTCGCGCCGCCGAAGCAGAGGTTGGCGCAGGTTTCGGGCAGCCGAATCATGCCGAGGCGTTCGCCCGTCGGCGCGATCACCTGGACGCCCGGACGCGCGCCGGCCCAGACGTTGCCGTCGGCGTCACACCGAATGCCGTCTGCGGCCGCGGGCGCGCCCGTCCCCGGGATGTCGAGCTGCACGAACCGCCGGCGATTGCGGATGGTCCTGCCGTCGACGTCCGACACCGTAATGTCGCGCGGCGCGCCGGTGTCCGCGATGTACACCTTCGTATAGTCGGGCGAGAAGCAGATTCCGTTCGGCCCGCTCACCTCGTCCGTCACTTTGGTGATCTGCGCGGTCTTGCCGTCCACACGGTAGACGGCGACCGGCAGCTCCGACTCCGCCTTGAAGCCCTCGTAGTTGCCGCGAATGCCGTAGGTCGGATCCGTGAACCAGACGCCGCCGTCCGGATGGACGACGATGTCGTTGGGCGAATTCAGCCGCTTGCCCAGGAACTTCTCCGCAATCACGGTGACCGTGCCGTTCGGCTCGTAGCGCACCACGCGGCGGCCGCCGTGTTCGCAGGAGAGTTGGCGTCCTTCGAAATCGAACGTGTTCCCGTTGCTGTACCCGGAGGGATTGCGGAACGTCGTCACGCGCGCGTCGTCTTCGATCCAGCGCATCTGAACGTTGTTCGGGATGTCGCTCCACACAAGATAGCGCCCGACGCCGTTCCACGCCGGACCTTCGGCCCAGAGCGTCCCGAAATGCAGCCGCCTGATCACCGTGTTGCCGACGATATAGCGGCGGAAGCGCGGATCGAGCGCGACGATGTCGGGATCCGGATACTGGAGCGGATCCTGGCGGGACCAGTCACGAGGCGTCGGGACGGGCGACACCGGCGGCTGGGTCGTCTGCGTGGACGCCGGCGCGACCGCGACGCCGACGCCGCCGAGCGCGGCCGCGAGAAACGCGCGGCGGCCGATGACGTTCTTCCCGGGGTGTGCGTTCGTGTTCATCGAAAACCGGCCTTCTCCCGGAGCGACGCCAGGAGCGTCGTCACAGGTCTACTTCGAGACCGCCAAACCGTCGATGTGAACTTCGAGGACGTGATTCACGCGGATGCCGTAGATGCCGTCGGTTTTCGCCGTCATCCCGGTCTTCGGCGTCGAGTGCACGACCGTGCCGTTGACCACGTAGTCGATCTTGTCGGCCGTCACGCGGACTTCCAGCGCATTCGTCGACTTGCCGCTCGCGTCCGGCTTCTTCACCGCAGCGCTCGCCGTCCTCGGCGACACTTCGTGGGTCGTGGCGTCGCCCGCGCGGTGTTTGAGGAGCCACGTGCCGTCCTGCGCGACCATGAAATACACGTAGGTTTGATTCGGGCCTTCGAGGTCGGCGCCGCCAAAGACGAGTCCGTAGTAATTCGTGTGGCTGCTGGGTTTCATCAGCGTGAACGTGCCCTTCAGCGTATAGGCGCCGGAAGCGGTGTTCTTCGGATTCCAGTACACGGCGGCCTGCGGATTCGTGGCGTGGAACCCGGTGCCCATCGTGACGAACTTGATCGCGACGGCCGCGTCGGGATCCGACGCGCTCGTGCTGCGATCGACGCGCTGCTTCCAGCCCGCGGGCGTCGTTTGCGCGACGAGCGGGACAATCACGACAGGGGCGAGGAACGCGAGCACGGCGGCACAAACGGAACGCTTCATCGATCTTCCTCCTCGGGACAGTAGGCCGGGTCCTTTCGGACCCGGCGCCTCACGCGTCGATTGTCGCACGTAACTACTTGCCGGGCGCCGCGGGCGCGGAGTGGTCGAGGATCAGTCCCACGGCGG
>JACPZV010000459.1 GCA_016195295.1 Acidobacteriota bacterium | reverse complement strand
TCAGATGGGGATTGTTGGCGACAACCGGAGCCGCCGCCGGTTCGACGAGGTATGAAATGTGGGCGGTGGGAAACCTGCGCCGCAGCGCATGGATGGCCGGCGTCGTAAAAACAACGTCGCCGATTTCACGAAGCCTCACCAGAAGAATCCGCCGGCGTGAATTGGGTAGACTCGCGTCACCCATTACCCAATTACCCAATCACCCACTTACCCAATTCACTCTTCGATCGTCGCCTCATCGATCAACATCACAGGAATGTCATCTTTGATCGCGTAGACGCGCTTGCACGTTGCGCACTTGAGCGCCGTGCCGTTCTTGACGAGCGTGACCGGCGTTTTGCAATTCGGACAGGCGAGAATCTCGAGCAGTTCAGGATCGACCGGCATGCACGCAATATATGACACCTTCACGCTTTTGTGGAACAATTCGCCATATGCAGTCTCTGCTCGTCGCCGCGTTCTGCGTCTCGGTTCCGCTCGCTGCCGCGGCTCAGAGCCGCGTACCTTCCGCGGCGGCGCCCGACAAGATCGGCGAAGCCTACGCCCAGTTCCTGCTCGGCCATCGTCTGGCGGAAAACGACGATGCGGCGGGCGCGGTCGCGGCCTACAAGCGCGCCATGGAACTGGATCCGCACGCCGCCGACATCCCGGCCGAACTCGCGGGACTGTACTTGCGGCAGAACAAGACGCAGGACGCGATCTCGACGGCGGAGCAGGCGCTCAAGATTGAGCCGGCGAACCGGGAAGCGAATCGCGTCCTGGGCCTCGTCTACGCCGCGCTCGCCGACGCCAGTCAGCAGAACCCGCCGCGCGCGCGCAGCAGCGCCCGGTCCGACGACACCGTCGCGAAGGCCATTCATTATCTCGAGGTCGCGATCGATCATCCGGTGGGCGAAGCCGATCCCAACGTGCGGGCGACGTTGTCGCGGCTCTACCTGCGGAGCGGCGCCTACGACAAGGCGATTCCGATGCTCGCCGACCTCGTCGCTCAGGAATCCGGTTGGCAGGACGGTCCGCTGCTGCTGGCGGAAGCCTACGCGGGCGCGGGCCGCGTCCCAGACGGCATCGCGTGGCTCGAGCAACATGCCACAAACGATCCGCGGCTGCTGCCGACGCTCGGCGATTTCTACGAGCGCGAGCGCCGCTGGGCGGACGCCGCGAAGACGTACGCGAGCGCGCTGCAGCGGACCCCGCGCAACAACGCGCTGAAGACGCGCTACGCGTCGGCGCTCCTCAACGTCGGCGGCCGCGACAACCTCGGCCAGGCGCGTGACGCGCTGACCGAGGTCGTGGCCGCGCGCACGCCTCCAGACACGCAGGCGCTCTATCTGTTGTCGCAGGCGAACAGGCGTCTGGGCGATTCGCCGGCGGCGGAGGCCGCGGCGCGCCGCGTCATCGCCCAGAACAACGCCAGTCCGTGGGGCTACTACGCGCTCGCCGAAGCGCTCGAGGTGCGCCACGCGTATCAGACGGTCGTCGACGATCTCGCGCCCGTGATCGCCGAGCATCGCCGCTCCGCGTCGCCGGGCGCCGGCGGCGCAGACGAGTCGTTCGATGTCGGCCTGCTGCTGCCGCACCTCGGCTTCGCGTATCAGGAGCTCGGGCAGTACGACAAGGCGATCGCGTCCTTCGAGGACGCGCGCCGGCTGGCGCCCAAGGATCCGGCGGTCGCGGGGTACCTGATTGAAGCGAACATCGCCGCCAAGAAGTACGGCGCGGCGATCGATCTCGCGCGTGCCGCGCTCGCCGATCATCCGGACGATCTCGGGCTGTCCCGGCTGCAAGCGCAGGCCCTTCGACAGAGCGGAAAGGCCGATCAAGGCATCGCGCTCCTCGAGGGCGTCGTGAAGAAACACGCGGACGAGCCGATGGCCTACGTCGCGCTGGCCCAGCTCTATTCGGATGCCGCGCGCGGCGCGCAGGCGGTGAAGGTGCTCCAGGACGCGCAGGCGAAGTTCCCAACCGACAACGCGATCGCCTTCGAGCTCGGATCCGTCTTCGACAAGCAGAAGAAATTCGCCGAGGCCGAGGCGTCGTTCCGGCAGGTCTTGGCGCGCGAGCCCGACAACGCCGCGGCGCTCAACTACATCGGCTACATGCTGGCCGAGCGCGGCGAGCGGCTCGACGAATCGGTGAACTACCTGAAGAAGGCGCTGCAGATCGATCCCGACAACGGCTCGTACCTCGACAGCCTGGGCTGGGCGTACTTCAAGTCCGACAAACTGGACTTGGCCGAAGACAATCTCCGCCGCGCCGCCGATCAGCTCCGCATGAACTCCGTCATCCAGGAGCACTACGGCGAAGTGCTCTTCAAGCTCGGTCGCCTAGACGAGGCGATCGCGGCGTGGACGCGTGCGCTGGCCGGCGACGGCGCGGACATCGATCGTGCGGACATCGACAAGAAGATTCGCGCCGCCAAACAAAAGCTCAACAAAAAATGAGTCGACGGGCGGCGCTCGTCGGGATGCTCGCGCTGAGCGCCCTGGGCGCCGCGTCCTGCGGAGCGCCGCTGATGCGGCTCCCGTCGGGTCCCGGTACGCCCGCGCCCGACGCAGCCGATGTGCTGGCGCAGGCGACGCGCGCCTGCCGCGCCGTGCGCACGTTGACCGCCGAAGTGGCCGTCAGCGGATCGGCGAACGGCCGGCGCGTCCGCGGCCGGTTGTCGGCGGGTGTCGCGGCGCCCGCCTCCGCGCGGCTCGAAGCGGTCGCGCCCTTCGGCCCGCCCATCTTCATCTTCGTCGCCACGGGCGGCGACGCGACACTCCTGCTCTCGCGGGACAACCGCGTGTTCGAGCACGGTCATCCCGACACCGTGCTCGAAGCCGCGGCCGGCGTGCCGCTCAGCGCCGAGGATTTGCACCAGGCGCTCACGGGCTGTGCGCCCGCGGCGCCGGTGCGCGACGGCCGGCAAACCGGCGAGGACTGGCGTGTCATCACGACGGTCGAGGGCGACGAGCTCTATCTGCGCCGTGACTCCGGCGCGTGGCGCTTGGTCGCAATCGTGCGGCACGCGGTTGGTGAGTACGCGTGGCGCGCGGAGTACCGCGAGCCCCACGACGGCCTGCCGCGATCGATTCACGTCGTCAGCGTCGAGGCCGGGCGCATCGGCGCGGCGTTCGATCTGCAGCTCGCGCTGTCGCAGGTCGACACGAACGTCGAGTTGACCGCCGACGTCTTCACCGTGCGCATTCCGCCGACGGCCACGCGCATGACGCTGGACGAGCTGCGGCAGACCGGTCCGCTCGCAGCCAAGTCGAATGGCCGTTAATCCCGGTCGATGCGTCCACTCACGTGACGACCGGGATTAAGCGGCTGCGCGCGTTTGCGAAGATCAACCTGACGCTCCGCGTCCTCGGCGTGCGTGCTGACGGCGACCACGAGCTCGAGACGACGTTTCAGTCCCTCGCGCTGCACGACACGCTGACGATCCGATCGGCTCGCGGTCCGTTGCGGATCGAGTGCGACGATCCGGCATGTCCCACCGATCGCACCAATCTTGTGTGGCGCGCGGCCGCGCGCGTGTGGCGGGCGTCGGGTCGCCGCGGCGCGCCTCGGGGCGTCGTCATTCGTCTCACGAAGCGGATTCCGATCCAGGCGGGGCTCGGCGGTGGAAGCAGCGATGCGGCAGCCGCGCTACGTGCGCTCGGCCGGCGCTGGCAGGTCCGCGACGCCACGCTGCGAAGGATCGCGGCGTCGCTTGGCGCCGACGTGCCGTACTTTTTCGAGGGCGGCACGGTGCTGGGTTTCGAGCGCGGCGACGTGCTGTTTCCGCTGGTCGATCAGCCACCGGCGTGGGTCGTGCTGGTGCTGCCGAATTTCGGCGTCAGCACGAAGGACGCATACGCGTGGTTCGATGCGGACGTAGGGCGAGCCTTTCAGGCGAGCCGCCGACGCTCGGCTGAAAGCCTCGCGCTACGAAGAGTCACCAACGACCTGCAGAAACCCGTGGCGAAGCGGCATCCCGAAATTGCGCGTCTTGTCGCGACGCTCGAGCGATACGGAGCCTCGGAAGCGGCGATGTCGGGAAGCGGTTCGGCGGTGTTCGGCCTCTTCGCTCGGCGACGCCAGGCGGCACGTGCCGCGGGGGCGCTGGCCTCCGCGACACGACGCGTGATCGTCACGCGGACGCTAGATCGCACGAATTACCAGAGGCTTGTCGGCCGTTGAGGCCATCGTATAGACTTTAGGTTTGCGCCACGAGATATTCGCCACTCCTGAGGTCAGCTTCCTCACGTCCGTCGACACGGCGCCACACACGATGCGGAGTCGGGAATTGGGGCGTGGCCAAGCGGTAAGGCGCGGGACTTTGGATCCCGTATTCGAAGGTTCGAATCCTTCCGCCCCAGCCATTTCCGCGGCGCCGTGTGGCATGAGGGGGCGGCGTGGGTGATCCCTTCATGGCGACCGGGTTCGGCGAATTGAAAGTGTTTTCGGGCAGCGCGCATCCCGAGCTGGCGCGCGAGATCGCGGCGTTTCTGGGCGTCACGGTCGGCCAGGCGCGGCTGCGACGGTTTCCCGATTCGGAAGTCTCGTTTCAAATCGACGAGAACATCCGCGGAACCGACGTCTTCGTCGTGCAGCCGACGTGCACGCCGGTGGACGAGCACCTGGTCGAGCTGCTGATCATGATCGATGCGTTCCGCCGCTCGTCGGCCGCGCGCATCACGGCGGTGTTGCCGTATTACGGCTACGCGCGTCAGGATCGGAAGGACAAGCCGCGCGTGCCGATTTCGGCGAAGCTCGTGGCCAACGTGCTCAGCGCGGCGGGCACGAACCGCGTGCTGACGATGGATCTGCACAAGGCGCAGATTCAGGGGTTCTTTGACATCCCGGTGGACCATCTGTTCGCGGCGCCCGTGATCATCGATTATCTGGCGCGGCTGGACTATCCGAAGCTGACGCTCGTCGCGCCGGACGCGGGCGGCGCCGAGCGCGCGCGCGCGTACGCGAAGCGGCTGGACGCCGAGCTCGCCGTAATCGACAAGCGGCGCACCGACGATGGCGCCACGGAAGTGATGAACGTGATCGGCGATGTCTCGGGCCGGACCTGCATCATCCAGGACGACATCATCGACACGGCGGGGACGATCACGAAGGCCGCGTCCGCGCTCAAGGCCAACGGCGCGGCGCGGGTGCTGGCGTGCGCGGTACATGGCGTGCTGTCGGGGCCGGCGATGGACCGGATCGAGAAGTCGCCGATCGACAAGCTGATCGTGACCAACACGATCCCGCTCGCGCCGGCGGGGCAGGCGTGCAGCAAGATCGTCGTGTTGTCGGTGGCGCGGTTGTTGGGACAGGCGATTAAGAGCATTCACGAGGAGACGTCGGTCTCGAGTCTGTTTGTGTGACGCGAGGCTAGGGACTGGGGGCTAGGGGCTGGAAGAGCACTTCCCAGCCTCCAGTCCCCAGCCTCCAGCCTCTTGGTAAGAGGGATTATGGAAGCCGTACTCGAAGCGACGCCGAGAGAGACGTTCGGCAAGAACGAAGCGCGCCGGACGCGCCGGGACGGCAAGGTGCCCGGCGTGCTCTACGGCGGCGACAAGAAAGAGGCGACGCCGATTGCCGTCGAGCCGCGGGCGCTGCTCAAGATCCTGCATTCGGAGGCGGGGCAGAACACGCTCATCTCGCTGAAGCTGGCCGGCACGGGCGACACGCGCGTGCTGGTGAAGGATTTTCAGCTCGATCCGGTGACGCACCAGGTGTTGCACGCGGACTTCTACCGCGTGGCGATGGATCGCGTGCTGCAAGTGACCATCCCGGTCATCGTCAAGGGCGAGGCGGCGGGCGTCAAACAGCAAAGCGGCGTCCTCGAGTTCATCCGCCGCGAGATCGTCGTCGAGTGTTTGCCGGCGGACATCCCCGAGCACGTCGAGATCGACGTCAGCAACTTGATGCTGCACCAGGGCATTCGCGTGCGCGAGATCCCGACCAGTCCCAAGTGGAAGGCCGTCAGCGATCCCGACATGATGCTCGTGCACGTGATCATGCCGAAGGCCGAGGAAGTCGAGGCGCCCGCGGATGCCGCGGCCGTGGCCGCCGCGCCGGCGGTGCCGGCCGAGCCCGAAGTCATCAAGAAGGGCAAGAAGGAAGAGACCGAGGAAGAGAAAGAGGAGAAGAAGAAATAGGAATGTGAGGACATATCCTCAGATCCTCAAATCCCGTGAAAGCTATTTTTGGTCTCGGCAATCCTGGGCCGCGGTACGCGGGGACGCGGCACAACGTCGGCTTTGCAGTCGTCGACGAACTGGCCCGGCGCGCGGGGATCGCGTTCGAATCGGCGCCGGCCGACGCGTTGGTCGCCAGATGGCGACGGAACGACATCGCATCGGGGCCGGACGTGGTGCAAGGCGCAGAAGACGTAGCGCGAGGCTTCAGCCGAGCGGCCGTCGCGTTGCTGGTCAAGCCGCTCACCTTCATGAACGAGAGCGGGCAGGCCGTGGGCGAGCTGGCGCGGTATTTCAAGATCGACGTCCCCGACCTGCTGATCGTCGTCGACGAAGTGCAGCTCCCGCTTGGCAAGATCCGCGCTCGGGCGCGCGGATCGGCGGGCGGCCATAACGGGTTGAAGTCGGTGATCGCGCACCTGGGCGACGAGTTCCCGAGGTTGCGCGTCGGCGTCGGTCGCGGCGACGGACGGAGAGATTTGGTGGACCACGTCCTCTCGCGGTTCGAGCCTGACGAGCGGGATGAGGTCGAGCGCATGACGTTGCGCACGGCCGATGCGGCGGAAACGTTCCTCACCTCCGGGATCGCCGCGGTGATGAACGCCTATAACGGCGGCGATCCGGCAACAACCGAGTAGCCCCGAGCGAAGTCGAGGGGCGAAAATCCTTGCCGCCGATGGCGGCCGCGGTGGCCGGCGGGTCCGAAAGGACCCGCCCTACAGATGTAGGCCGGGTCTTATCAGACCCGGCGGCCCACGCGTCCAGAAGGAGCAGCACATGGCAGACCGTCAGTACGAGCTCGTCTACATCCTTCCTCCCGACACCACCGAACAGCAGGTCGCCGAGCTGCACGAGCAGGTCGAGGGCGTCGTGTCGAGGCTGAGCGGGCAGATCGAGAAGACCGAGAACTGGGGACGCAAGCGCCTGGCCTACCAAATCGGCCACCACAAGGAGGGCGTGTACGTCCTCGACGTGATCCACGGCTCGGGCGAGCTGATGAAGGAACTGGATCGCCGCCTGCGGGTGATGGACCAGGTGATCCGGCACATGATCGTCCGCGTAGACGAGGAGAAGAAAGTCGTCGAGCGGACGCGCGCCAAGCGCCAGTCCGAGTCGGAGCGGCGCCGCGTCAAGCGCGGCCTGCCGCCGACGCGCCAGCCGGGCGAAGGCCGGTCGATCGAAATCGAAGACACAGACGATGATCGCTTTGACGGAGTGGAGGTCTAAGCCATGGCGTTCGGACAAGGACGATCGAGCGGCGGCCGCGGCCGCGGCCGCGGCGGCGACAAGAAGCCGGGAGACAAGGAAAAGGGACAGCGCCGCACACTTTTCCGCCGGCGCAAGGTCTGCAAGTTCTGCGCGGACAAGATCGACGACATCAACTACAAGGACGTCAAGCTCATCGGGCCGTTCGTGCCCGAGCGCGGCAAGATCCTGCCGCGGCGCATTTCGGGCACCTGCGCGATGCACCAGCGGAAGCTGCAGACGGCGATCAAGCGGGCGAGGCAGATAGCATTGATTCCCTACGTTACCGACTGACGTGAATCTCATCGAGAGGTTTTATGGAAGTGATACTCCGGGAACACGTGGACAACCTCGGGCGCCGCGGCGAAATCGTGAAAGTCGCCGACGGCTACGCGCGCAACTTTCTGCTGCCGCGCAAGCTGGCGCTGGTCGCCACCGCGGGCAACAAGAAGCAGATCGAGCGCGAGCGCGTGAAGTTCGAGGTGAAAGAGCTCGAGGAGAAAAACGTGGCCGAGGCCGTGGCCGAGCGCCTGTCCAGCGTGCAGATCGAGATCTCGCGCAAGGTCGGCGAGACCGACGTGCTCTACGGCTCGGTGACGAGCGGCGACATCGCCGACGCGCTCGCGAAGAGGGGGTTCGAGATCGATCGCCGGAAGCTGCAGCTCAGGGAGCCGATCAAGAAACTCGGCGAATTCGACGTCCCGCTGAAGCTGCACCCCGACGTCACGACGCGCGTGAAAGTGAAAGTCGTGGCCGAAGGCGAGCCGGAGAAAGTGAAAAGTTAAAAGTTAAAAAGAGAAAACTGAAAAGTGGAAGCTGAAGCTCGGAGTTGGGGCGAACGCCCGGCTCCGAGTTGTTCTTTTTTGCGATTGCAGTTTTCTCTTTTAAGTTTTAAGTTTTAAGTTTCCATGCCCGACGTCGCCGTCGCTGAACGCACGCTCCCGCACAATCTCGAAGCCGAACGTTCGGTGCTTGGGGCGATTCTCCTCCACAACGACGCCTTCAATCTTGCCGCCGAGGTCGTCGACTCGGCGGATTTTTTCCGCGACGCCCATCGGCGCATCTTCGACAAGATGGTCAAGCTCGTCGAGCGTGGCGACGCCATCGACCTCGTCACGCTCAAGGAAGAGCTCGGCCGCTCGGGCGAGCTGGACGAAGTCGGCGGCCCGGCGTACATCGCCGCGCTCGTGGACGGCGTGCCGCGATCGACCAACGTCGAACACTACGCGCGGATCATCAAAGAAAAGGCGACGCTCCGGAACCTGATCTTCTCGGCCAATAAGATTCTCGCGACGGCCTACGAGGGCGAGGAGGAAGCCGACGTCATCCTCGATCAGGCGGAGCACGCGATTTTCGCCATCGCGGACGACAAGGTCCGCGACGGCTTCGTCTCGCTTCGCGATCTGGCGCACTCGAGCCTCGACACGATCGAGAAGCTTCACGCGCGGAAAGAACTGATCACCGGCGTGCCGACCGGGTTCACCGATCTCGACGAGATGACGTCGGGCCTGCAGGCCGCGGACCTGATCATCGTGGCGGCGCGGCCGTCGATGGGGAAGACTAGCCTCGTCTTGAATATCGCGCAGCACGTGGGCACGAAGACCGACATGACGGTCGGGCTGTTCAGCCTCGAGATGTCGAAGGAGCAGTTGTTCCTCCGGATGCTGACCGCGGAAGCGCGCATCGACGCGCACCGGCTGCGCCGCGGGTTTCTCGGCGAGCGCGACTGGGGGAAGCTGTCGCAGGCGATCGGGGCGCTCAGCGAAACGAAGATCTTCGTCGACGACACGCCGTCGATTGGCGTGCTCGAGATGCGCGCGAAGTGCCGGCGGCTGGCCGCCGAACACGGGCTGCACCTGGTCATCGTCGACTACATTCAGCTGATGCAGGGGCGCGGCCGGTTCGAGAACCGCACGCTCGAGCTCGCGTCGATTTCGCGGTCGCTCAAGGGGCTGGCCAAAGAGCTGAACGTGCCCATCGTCGTCTTGTCGCAGCTCAGCCGCGCGCCCGAGGCGCGGTCGGACCATCGCCCGCAGCTTTCCGATCTGCGGGAATCCGGCGCGCTCGAGCAGGACGCCGACGTCGTCGTGTTCATCTACCGCGAGGATTTGTACGCCGACCGGTCGCAGCCCTCCACCGAGGCGCAGGGCGTGGCCGAGCTCATCGTCGGCAAGCAGCGCAACGGCCCCACCGGCGTCGTGAAGCTCGCGTTCATCCGTGAGTTCACGCGGTTCGAGAATCTCGCCCTCGGCCCCGCGTAGCGCGAGGCCGGCACCGTCTCGTAGCGCGAGCCTTCTCAGGCGAGCGACTGCTGCTCTCGTAGCGCGAGGCTCTTGACACGCCGTAGCCTTGGCGAAGGCGGTTCAGCCCGAGCGACGTACGCGACAGCGGTATCGCTCGATCGCCTCCGCTTCGCGCGCCGGGAAGTCGCGCTCCGCTCGAACCTTCGCCCACGCGGCGACTAGCAGCTCGCTTCAGCTGCTTGTGTACGCGGATCCAACGCCAGTGGTTTTCTGGAGGCCATGGATCGCGCGGAACGAAGTCGCCGCGGAAGCCTCGCTGCGCGCGACTTCCGGCCACGGATCTGGTCGGCGCGCTCAGACGTCGGCAATCGATCGACACCGCTGTCGCGTCCATGAGCCCGATGAATTGTCGTCGTAACGCAAGGCTGGCTCTGTCTCGTGGCGCGAAGCTCTCGACCCGCCGTAGCCCTTGGCGAAGGCGGTTCAGCCGAGCGAGTACCTTCTCGCGTGGTTTTCGCGCCGTCAATGGCGTCTGCGAGGTCGCACGGACGCCGGACGTGACCCCGCCGACGCCGCGTCGCGGCGGATTCTTCTTCGTGACTTGATAATCAAAGCGGCGTTTATGGCGACCCATACTGAGAGACGCTTCGAAATCGCGCGACCGGCTCTGGCCCTAATGCTCGTGATCGCTTGACACGCATTTGCCGAGGGTGTAAAAAACGTCGCGATTTGTTCTGCCGAGTAGAACAATTCGGTGTCTAACGAAGGGGAACAAGCAGAAGGTTGAGGCCATGCCGCGCGGTGATCTCCTCGGGTCACTGGAATACATCGTCCTTCTGGCGTTGGTCCGGCTGGGACCCGACGCGTACGGGATGACCGTGCGGCGAGAGATCGAGACACGCGTGGGCCGCAACCTCTCCATCGGTGCGGTGTATGCCACGCTCGATCGGCTCGAAGCCAAGGGATACGTCAGCTCCATCGTCGGCGAGCCGACGGCGACTCGCGGCGGTCGCGCCAAACGGCATTTTCGAATCGAAGTTGCCGGTCAGCGAGCACTCAAGGCGTCGGAAGATGCGATTCGGTCGATGAGCGCGGGCCTCAAGCGCCGCTGGGAGAACGCCTGATGATCCACTCACGCCTGGCGGACTGGGTGCTGGCCTGCGCAGTGGCACCCGCGGACCGGGAGGCCGCGGTCGGCGATCTCGCTGAGGAGTACGCGATTCGCGTGCGCGGCGGCTCGGCCCTGCGAGCTTCGTGTTGGTACTGGGGGCAGGTCGTTCGATCCGCGCCCTGGTTGATCTGGACGGCCGTTCGTCGCGGCGGGTGGTTTGGCACGCTCTGCGTCGCTCTCGCCGCGTGCGTGTGCCAGGCCGGCGTGGAGCTCGGCATCCGAGCGGCAATCACGCGCCTTCCGCCTGCCGATGGCAACTCGCGATGGCTTGTCGCGTCCGCGATCGTCCTCGCGTCCCTGGTCGTCGTGAGCTTTGCGTCCGGCCGAATCCGTCCTGGAGCCAGTAGCGTTTTTACTGCCGTGGCGCTGATAGCGGTCGTGCTGCAGCTGTTCCTCCGGAATGGCGCGGGACTGAGTATCGGGCGACAGCTTGTCGCGATCGTCGCGGGGCCATCCGCCGCTTGCCTCGGTGGCTTGCTGTCATGGCGTGTGCGACCGCCGGCCGACGGGATCAAAACATCGCATCGAGGCGCGGTTTCCTCCGCGCCTTGAAGCTGAGTCGCATAACGCGAGGCCACC
>JACPZV010000458.1 GCA_016195295.1 Acidobacteriota bacterium | reverse complement strand
TACACAATTCATTAGTCGTTGGTCGTTGGTCGTTAGTCGAGCAGCTGCTCGTCAGTCGGGACGGCGGTAGGTGCGGATCGCGTCCAGAAACGCGTCGCCGAAGTCGGCGGCTTTCTTCGCGCCGACACCGTACACGCGATGGAGATCGTCGATCGTCTTCGGCCGGCGCTCGACCATATCGCGCAGCGTCGTGTCGTGAAAGATGACGTACGGCGGCACGCCCCGCGCGCGCGCGAGACGCAGGCGCACGTCGCGCAGCACGTCGAACAGATCCGAATCCGCGGTGACCGTGAACGTGTCGCGCAGCGTCGAGCGGCTGCGCTTGCGCGAGGCGGGCGGCTTCACTTCGCGGTACAGCCGGCAGTCGCCGTCGCCGCGCAGCAGCGTGGCGCCGCTCGCGGTCAGCCGTAGCACGGGATACGGCTCGCCGTCGCGCGCCATGAGGCCGTCGCCGACCAACTGCTCGATGTAGCCGCGGATGGCCGCCGTCGACTCCTCCTTCAACAACCCAAACGTGGAGAGATCCTGATGGCCCGCGGCGACAACTTTCTCCGTCGCGCGGCCGACCAACACGTCGGTGACGTGGGCCGTGCCCCACGTCTGCTTCACACGGGCGACGCAGGACAGAATCTTCCGCGCGAGCGTCACGGAATCGGCGACCGGGTCGAGCTCCTTCAAACACCAATCACACGCGCCGCACTCAGCGCGGTCGTACGACTCGCCGAAATACTCGACCAGCGCGCGATGGCGGCACCGCATGCCGGCGGCGTAGCGCTCCATATCGCGCAGGAGCGTCCGCGCGCTCTCGCTCCACTCGCCGTTGGCCTCGAGCATCTGCCGCCACCGCGCGAAATCGCCGCCGCTATATATCAGGATGCACTCCGCCGGGAGACCGTCGCGGCCGGCGCGGCCCGACTCCTGCTGGTAGTGCTCCGGCGATCGCGGCGCGCCGGCGTGAACGACGAAGCGAACGTTCGACCGATCGATGCCCATCCCGAACGCCACGGTGGCCACGACGATGTCCGCGTGTTCGTCTAAGAACATCTCCTGATGGCGGCTCCGCACCTCGTCTGGCAGTCCCGCGTGGTACGGCACGGCGCGGTGACCCGCCGTCTGCAGCCACTCGGCGAGCGCCTCGACCTCGCGTCGCGACGAGCAGTACACGATGCCCGCCTCGTTTTCGTGGCGCGCGAGAATGTCCTGCAGCTGGCGATGGAGGTGGCCGCGCCGAATCACGCGGTAGGTGAGGTTGGGCCGATCGAACGACCCGACCAGCACGAGCGGATCCTGGAGCTGAAGCTCGCCGACAATATCACGGCGCACGCGCTCGGTGGCCGTCGCCGTGAACGCGTGCACCGAGACGCCGGTGAACTCCTCGCGGAGACGCCCGAGCTGGCGATACTCCGGACGGAAATCGTGGCCCCACTGGCTGATGCAGTGCGCCTCGTCTATGGCAATAAAGCGCACGCGCGTCTGCTGCAGCAGCCGCCGCAGCGACTGGCTGCCCTCGCCAACGATGCGCTCGGGCGACACGTACAGCAGACGGCAGCGATCGTCGCGAACGCTCGCGATCACGTCGTCGCGCTCGTGCGGCAGCAGCGTCGAGTTCAGGTACGCCGCCGCGACGCCGTCGACGCGCAGGCCGTCGACTTGATCCTTCATCAGCGAAATCAGCGGTGAAACGACGAGCGCGAGACCTCGTCGATCAGGCGGGTCCAAACGTCGATCAGGCGGGTCCAAACGTCGATCAGGCGGGTCCAGAAGGACCCGCCCTACATCTGAATCTGGATTTGTAGGCCGGGTCCTTCCGGACCCGGCAGATTCGGTGTCGGTCGTAGGCCGGGTCCTTTCGGACCCGGCGTCAACGATCGCCGGCGCCTGAAAGCAGAGCGACTTTCCGCCGCCGGTCGGCAGCACGACCACGCTGTCGCGCGAGGCGAGAATCGCGCGCATGGCCTCGCGCTGCAGCGGACGGAATTCAGAGAAACCCCACACGCGGTGGAGCGCGTCCCGCAGGAGGCCGTCCAGGTGATCAGCGCCGAGCGTAGGTGTGCTCGACGTAGTCATCGACGAGACGTTGAAACGCCGCCGCGAGCTCGTCGTACGTGCCGCGCAGCGTGGTGACGTGCCGACCGTCGATGTACACCGGGCAGTTGGGCGCTTCGCCCGTGCCCGGCAGACTGATGCCAATGTTGGCCGCCTTCGACTCGCCCGGTCCGTTGACGACGCAGCCCATGACGGCGAGCGTCATGGTCTCGACGCCGGCGTACGTCGTCTTCCACTCGGGCATCTTGTCGCGGATGTAGCCCTGAATCCGCTCGGCCAGCTCCTGAAACGTCGTGCTCGTCGTGCGCCCGCAGCCCGGGCACGCCGTGACGCTCGGCGCAAACGATCGCAGCCCGAGCGCCTGCAGCAGCTCGCACGCGGCGTACACCTCTTCGCGGCGATCGCCGCCGGGGCGAGGCGTCAGCGAGACGCGAATCGTGTCGCCGATGCCCTCGTTGAGGAGCACGCCCATCGCCGACGCCGACCACACGAGACCCTTCGTCCCCATGCCGGCTTCGGTGAGACCGAGGTGCAGCGGCTGATCGGTCGCCTGCGCGAGCGTGCGATAGACGGCGATGAGATCCCGCGGCCGCGAGGTCTTGCAGGAGATGATGATCTGATCTTTGCGCAGCCCGCTCTCGATCGCGAGCGCGGTCGATTCGAGGGCCGACAAGACCATGCACTCGTTGATAATCTCCTCCGACGGCTTGCCGAGATCGCGGTCGGTGTTTTCCTGCATTTTCGAGACGACCAATTCCTGGTTCAGCGACCCGCCGTTGACGCCGATGCGCACCGGTTTGCCGTTGTCGACGGCGACTTTGCAAATCGTGGAGAACTGCTCGTCGCGGCGCCTGCCGGTGCCGACGTTGCCGGGGTTGATGCGGTACTTGTCGAGCGCGCGCGCGCAGTCGGAGTACTTCGTCAGGAGGAGGTGCCCGTTGTAGTGGAAGTCGCCGATGAGCGGCGCCGCACAGCCGGCGTCGAGCATCCGCTGTTTGATTTCGGGAACGGCGGCCGCCGCTTCAGGCAGATTGACCGTGACGCGAACGAGCTCGGATCCGGCTTCAGCGAGCTCGATGCACTGCCGCGCTGTCGCGCGCGCGTCGGCGGTATCGGTCATCGTCATCGACTGCACGACGATGGGCGCGCCGCCGCCGACTTGGACGTGACCCACGTTCACGCCCACGGTCCGGTGCAGCTTCATCACGGTCATGAATTTCTCATGATAGCATTCGTCGCTCGGCTGAAGCCTCGCGCTACGTTTCGTAGGGCGAGCCTTTAGGCGAGCCATGAGGGAACCATGAAAGCGATCCGCGTTCATGCGTTCGGCGGACCCGAAGTTCTGAAACTCGAAAACGTCCCCGAACCGAAAGCGGGCCCTGGCGAAGTCGTCGTGCGCGTGCGCGCGGCCGGCGTCAATCCTGTCGATGCGTACATGCACACGGGCACGTACGCGCGCAAGCCGCCGCTGCCGTACACGCCGGGCTTCGACGGCGCGGGCGACGTGGAATCGGTTGGCGCCGACGTGAAAGGATTCGTGCCCGGCGATCGCGTCTACATCGCCGGCCCGGGCAACACGATCGCGGGCGCGGGCACGTACGCCGAGCGCGCGATCTGCCTGCCGTCGCAACTCCATCGGCTGCCGGCGCGCTCGTCGTACGCTCAGGGCGCGGCGCTCGGCGTGCCGTACTGCACCGCGTATCGCGCGCTGTTTCAGCGGGCCAGAGCCGTTCCGGGCGAGACCGTGCTGGTGCACGGCGCCACGGGTGGTGTCGGGATCGCCGCCGTCGAACTCGCGCACGCCCGCGGCCTGACCGTCATCGGCACCGGCGGCACGGACGCGGGTCTCGCGGCGGCGCGCGAGCACGGCGCGGACGTCGTCGTCAGCCATCGCGCCGCGAACTACACCGACGACATCATGCGCGCCACCGGCGGCCGCGGTGTCGACGTCATCATCGAGATGGCCGCGCACATCAATCTCGATCGCGATCTCGGGCTG
>JACPZV010000457.1 GCA_016195295.1 Acidobacteriota bacterium | reverse complement strand
GCGCGGCGCACGGCGAGCCGCTCGGCGACGAGGAAGTGGCGCTCGCGAAGCGAAGCTACAGATGGCCCGAGGCGGCGAAATTTCTGGTGCTGGACGAAGTGTATCGACATTTTCAGGACGGCGTGGGCGCGCGAGGCCACGCGGCGCGGGTGGAATGGGAAGGTAGGCTGGCCGAGTATGCGGCGCGGTTTCCCGATCTCGCGGATCAGATGGCGCGCATGCAGCGTCGAGCATTGCCGGACGGCTGGGACCGCGATCTGCCGCAGTTTCCCGCGAGCGACAAAGGCGTGTCTGGCCGCGACGCGTCCGGCGCCGTGCTGAACGCGATCGCGCCGCATCTGCCGTGGCTCGTGGGCGGCGCCGCCGATCTCGCGCCGTCGACGAAGACCCGCCTGACGTTCGCCGGCGCGGGCGACTTCGGCGCGGACAAGCCGGCCGGGCGCAACCTGCACTTCGGCGTGCGCGAGCACGCGATGAGCGCTGTCCTGAACGGCTTGTCGCTCTCGAAGCTCCGCCCGTACGGATCCGGGTTCCTGATTTTCAGTGATTACGCGCGGCCCGCCATCCGGTTGAGCGCGTTGATGGAGATCCCGACGATCTGCATCTTCACGCACGATTCGATCGGCGTCGGCGAAGACGGCCCGACGCATCAGCCGGTGGAGCAGTTGGCCGCGCTGCGCGCCGTTCCCGGGCTCATCACGTTGCGACCGGCGGACGCGAACGAGGTGGCCGAAGCGTGGCGGTTCATCATGCCGCTCCGTCATCAACCGGTCGCGCTCGTGCTCTCCAGGCAGGCCCTGCCGACGTTCGATCGTACACGGTACGCGCCGGCCTCGGGTCTCGCGAAAGGCGCGTACGTGCTGGCCGATGCGCCTGACGGCCGGCCGGAGGTGTTGCTGCTCGGCACGGGCAGCGAGGTGTCACTGTGTATCGCCGCGTATGAGCGGCTGGCCGCCGAGGGGATCGGCGCCCGCGTCGTCAGCATGCCGTCGTGGGAGCTGTTCGAGCAACAGAGTCAGGACTACCGGGACGGTGTGCTGCCGCCGGAGATCACCGCGCGCGTGGCGGTCGAGCAGGCCTCGACGTTCGGATGGGAGCGTTACGTTGGCGCCGGCGGCGTGATCATCGGGATGCGCACGTTCGGCGCTTCCGCGCCGCTCAAAGAACTACAGAAGAAGTTCGGATTCACGCCAGACCGCCTGGTCGCGGCGGCGAAAGAACAGGCGTGAGGCGCGCGCGATGACCACGAATCCGTTGTTGACACTGGAAGCCATGGGTCAGTCCGTCTGGCTCGACTATATCCGCCGGCATCTCATCACGAGCGGGGAGTTGACGCGTCTGATCACACAGGACGGCCTCGGCGGCGTGACGTCGAACCCGTCGATTTTCGAGAAGGCGATCGCCGGCAGCACCGATTACGCCCCGGTCCTGGTGGCGGCAGGCCGACGGGCGCCGTGTGCGACGATCGATCTGTACGAGAGTCTGGCGATCGCCGACATCCAGGACGCGGCGGATCTGCTCCGCGGCGTGTACGAGCGAGCGGCCCGGCGCGACGGCTACGTGAGCTTCGAGGTCTCACCACTGCTCGCCGCCGACACCGCCGGCACGATTGCCGAGGCGCGCCGGCTGTGGGCGGCGATTGGGCGGGAAAACGTCATGATCAAAGTGCCGGGCACGTCCGAGGGGACGGCGGCGATCCGGACACTCGTCGGTGACGGGCTGAACATCAACGTCACCCTCCTTTTCTCGCAGGCCGCGTACGACGCGGTGGCCGAGGCCTATCTCGCCGGCCTGGAGACGCACGCCGCGGCTGGCGGCGATCTGTCGCGGGTCGCCAGCGTCGCCAGCTTCTTCGTGAGCCGCATCGACGCCGCCGTCGACGAGCAGATCGACGCGAAGCTGGCGTCGGCCACGAGCGCCGCCGTGAGCGATCGGTTGCGAAGTCTGAAAGGGCAGATTGCGATCGCGAACGCGAAGCTCGCGTATCAGCGATACAAGGCAATTATCTCGACACCGCGCTGGCAGGTGCTGGCCAGCCACGGTGCGCAACCGCAGCGGCTGCTCTGGGCGAGCACCGGCACGAAGAATCCGGCCTACCGAGACACCCTTTACGTGGAAGAGCTGATCGGTCCCGACACGGTCAATACGATCCCGCCGGCGACACTCGACGCATTCCGGGATCACGGCCGGCCGCGGCTCAGTCTCGAGGAGGATGTGGAGGAGGCGCGGGTCTCGCTCGCCGCATTGCAGGACGCCGGGATCTCGCTCGACGCGATCACCAGCCGGCTGGTCCGGGATGGCGTGAGCCTGTTCGCCGATGCGTTCCAGAAACTGCTAGCGGCGATTGACAGGAAGCGGACTGCCGTCGCACCGCCACACGTCGAGCGTCAGCACACGCAGTTGCCTCCGCCGCTGGCTGAGGCGGTCTCGGCCGCGATTCGCGACTGGCAAGACAGCCGCAAAGCCCAACGGCTCTGGGCGCGCGACGCAGCGCTCTGGACCGGAACGGACGAGGACCGGTGGCTCGGATGGCTGGGCGTCACCGACGATCAACTCGCGCACCTCGACCGGCTGCGCGCGGTGGCTCATGACGCGCGAACCGGCGGCTTCACCGACGTGCTGCTGCTCGGCATGGGCGGATCGAGCCTGTGCCCGGACGTTCTCGCTTCGACGTTCGGCCGCGTTGCGGGCTATCCGGCACTGCACGTGCTCGACTCCACCGATCCGGCGCAGATCGCGGCGGTCGCCGGTGACGTCGATCTGGCTCACACGCTCGTCATCGTCTCCAGCAAGTCGGGCAGCACGCTCGAGCCGAACATCCTGTTTCAGTACTTCTTCGAGCTCATGACAGAGACCATCGGGGCCCGCGAGGCATCGAAGCGTTTCGTCGCCATCACCGATCCGGGTTCGAAGCTGCAGCAGGTGGCCGAGCGGTACGGGTTCCACCGCATCTGTCACGGCCTGTCGTCGATCGGCGGGCGCTATTCGGCGCTGTCGGATTTCGGCATGGTGCCGGCCGCGGCGATGGGACTGGATGTCGGCCGTTTTCTCGATCGCGCGGAAGAGATGGTGCACAGTTGCGCCGCGTGCGTGCCGGCGGCGGACAACCCGGGCGTGGCGCTGGGCGCCGTACTCGGAACGCTCGGCGCCCACGGTCGCGACAAGGTGACGATCGTCGCCTCGCCTGCCATCTCGGCGCTCGGCGGGTGGCTCGAGCAGTTGATCGCCGAATCGACCGGCAAGCGCGGCAGAGGGCTCATCCCGATCGACGGCGAGCGGCTGGGTGATCCGGCCGTGTACGGCGACGACCGGCTGTTCGCGTATCTCCGACTGACGTCCACGCCTGATCCGTCGCAGGACGTCGCCCTTGATGCGCTCGAACACGCAGGGCAGCCCGTAGTTCGCATTGCCGTCGACGACCCGTACGACCTCGGACAGGAGTTCTTCCGGTGGGAGATCGCCACGGCGGTCGCCGGATCGATCCTCGGTATCAACCCGTTCGATCAGCCCGACGTCGAGGCGAGCAAGATCGCGACGCGCAAGCTGACGGACGATTTCGAGTCGCGGGGGTCGCTGCCGGCCGAGGCCCCGTTTCTGGTGGCCGACGGGCTGAAGTTCTTCGCGGACGCAAAGAATGCGGCGGCGCTCGCGTCCGCAACAGGAGCAGGTGCCGCACGCGCGTGCCTCAAGGCACACCTGGCCCGGCTTGGAACCCGCGATTACTTCGGGCTGCTGGCGTACGTGGCGCGGGACGCCAGACACGACGCGCCGCTGCAACGGATCCGGCACGCGGTGCGTGACCGCACGCGCGCGGCAACCTGTCTCGGTTACGGCCCGAGGTTCCTGCACTCGACGGGCCAGGCGTACAAGGGCGGCCCGAACAGTGGCGTGTTCCTACAGATCACGTGCGACGATGCGGCCGACCTGCCGGTGCCCGGGCAGAAGTACACCTTCGGGATCGTGAAGGCCGCGCAGGCGCGCGGCGATTTCGAGGTCCTCGCGGCGCGCGGCCGCCGTCTGCTGCGCGTGCATCTCGGCGCCGATGTCGCGGCCGGCCTCGATCGGCTGAAGACGCTCGTGCACGAGGCGCTGGCCTGATCACGTCGAAGTCGAGGCGTTGAGGCGGGCTGTCGGCCCGGCCAACAATGTGTCGTCGTGCGGGGCTCGGCTCTGCTATGAGGTCGTGATGCAAATCGGTATGGTTGGTCTCGGACGGATGGGCGCGAACATGGTTCGGCGTCTGATGCGCGGCGGTCACACGGCTGTGGTGTTCGACCTCAGCGCGGACCGCGTACGGGAGCTCGAGCGCGAAGGAGCGGTGCCCGCGGTAGCGATCGAGGATCTCATCCGCGCGATGGCCCGGCCGCGGACAGTCTGGCTGATGGTGCCGGCCGGCGCACCGACGGAGCAGATGGTGTCGAAGGTGGCCGCCCTATTGAGCCCCGGCGACGTGATCATCGATGGCGGCAACTCGCACTTCAAGGACGACGTGCGGCGCGCGTCCGCCCTGAGGGCGAAGCAGATCCAGTACGTCGATGTCGGAACCAGTGGTGGCCTGTGGGGGCTCGACCGGGGCGACAGCCTGATGATCGGCGGTCCCCGCGATGTGGTCGATCGCCTCGATCCCATCTTCAAGACGCTCGCGCCCGGCGACGATGGCACAGCGCCGACGCCGGGACGAGCCGCGGGCGGCACCGCGCCACAAGGGTATCTCTACTGCGGGCCGGCCGGGGCCGGGCACTTCGTGAAGATGGTGCACAACGGCATTGAATACGGGCTCATGCAGGCGTACGCGGAGGGATTCGACATACTTCGTCATGCCGGGCGCGAGCACCTTCCGGAAGGCCAGCGCTACGACCTCAACCTTCCCGACATCGCCGAGGTCTGGCGCCACGGCAGCGTCGTCGGATCGTGGCTCCTCGACCTGACGGCGACCGCGCTCGCCGAGGATCCACAGCTCGCGCAGTTCAGCGGCTTCGTGCAGGACTCGGGCGAAGGACGCTGGACCATCGAGGCGGCGATGGACGAAGCCGTCCCGGTCGAGGTGCTGTCCTCGGCGCTGTTCGCCCGCTTCCGGTCCCGTCAGGACCACACGTTCGCGGAGAAAGTGCTGTCGGCGATGCGCTACAAGTTCGGCGGGCATGTGGAGCGGCCCGCGGGCGGATAACCGGCGGCCGAGGAGGACTGACGTGGAGTCGAAGTCGATGAGCGGGCCGGCCGCGCCGGCCGGATGCACCGAGGCCGCGCCGGCTCCGCCCCGCGTGGCGGATCCATGCACAGTGGTGATGTTCGGCGCCAGCGGGGATCTCGCCATGCGGAAGCTGGTGCCGGCCTTTTACAACCTGAAGAGCGAGGGATTGCTGAGCGATCGCTTCGCG
>JACPZV010000456.1 GCA_016195295.1 Acidobacteriota bacterium | reverse complement strand
GGGCGCTCTGCGGGCGATCGAGAGCTCGCGCGGCCGCGAGCGGCCGTACCCGAACGCAGCGCGAACGCTCGATCTCGATCTGATTCTGTTCGGCGACACGGTGATTGACGAGGCCGGGCTCGTCGTGCCGCATCCGCGCTTTCGCGCGCGGCGGTTCGTCCTCGAGCCGCTGACGGAGATCGCACCGGATCTGCGCGATCCGGTTAGCGGCCGGACGATGGCGCAGCTGCTACTGGATCTGGGTCCCGTGTGACGTGACGATCCGCCAGCGACCGTCCCGCTTCACGTACACGTCGGTGTAGCGCTGGATGATCGTGAGGTCGCGATCCTGCACCCGTCCGGACGAGACGCTCCGTCCGGTCACGACTACGACGTCCCCGAGCCGCCGCACGTGGTCCACGTCGATTTTCATCGCCGAAAATGTGGGTCCGCCCGGTTCGAAGAGCGCCAGGACGTCGGGCTTCGTCCAGGAACGGCCGCGATAGTCGGTCGACGTCCAGTCGTCGGCCAAGAGGCCATCGACGAACGCTCGATCGCCGTGCAGGTAGGCCTCAGCGAGCTTCCTTTCGAACTGCAGAAAGTCGTCGTCCGCGGTCATGCCCGCTTAGACACCGGGCGCCGCCAGACGGCTCTACCGGGGGATCGGGCGAGGCGCCGGCGCCGGCATCGGATTCGGCACGATGACCGTCCATACGGCCTCCATAGCCTCACGCACGGCCTCATCGATGGACGGTTGGACGTCGACCATCACGTCGTGCGCCACGACCATGGCGTCGCGGACCGCCCGGTCGATCACGACGGCGGCCCCGAGATCCTTGTCCTTGTCTTTCTCACGCGGGCGCCGTCGCTCGGTCTCGGGTCGGGCCTCGCCCGGGCGCCGCAGCGAGATCGCGCCGCTGAAGGATTCGAGCTCGACGTGCGCGCTGCCGTTGCCCAGCGTGAGCGTCAGCCGCTTGCCCCGTCGATCCGGCGTGTCACCGGGCAGCGCGAACGTGGATCGAATCGATCCGTTGTAGGTGCGCGCCGACAACGCCACGTTCACGCGCTCAGCCAGCGGCAGCGCAATCATCCCGTTGTGCGTCGTCAGGCGGTAGACGCCTTTGTCCTTGATTGGGCCGTCGTAGGAAATGTTGCCATTGACCGTGTACAGATCCACGTTCCCCGAGTCGATCCGGTCCAGGATGATGCTGCCGTTCGTCGACTCGGCGGACAGATCACCGTTGAGGTCGGCGAGCCGGATGCTCTCGTTGACCGCGCGCACTTCAATCCGGCCCTTCGCTTTCTCGAGCGAGATCTCGCCTTGCACGGACTTGAGCGAGACGAACCCCGATCCGCCGCGGACCTTGATGTCGCCGTGCGTGGTGTCCACGGTGACGTCGCCGCCGACGCCGTCAAGCGTCACATCGGTATAGGTGCCGCTGACGCTGATCGCCATCCAGCCCGGCACGCTGATGCGGTAGTCGAGCGAGCGGGGCGGGCCGCCGCGCGTCGACCGCGAGCGGATCGACACGCTCTGCTCGCCTGGCTTGATGTCCACCGTCTCGCGGTCGGAGTGATTCACTTCGACGCGCACCGCATCCTTGTCCCAGGTCTTGATGACGACGTCGCCCGCGAAGTTGTTGACGTCGAGCTTGGCGCCTTTGGCCACCTGTACGGTCTGGTCGGTCGCCGTCAGCGCCATTGCGAAAAGAAGATGTGTCAGCATGTTCGTCCCTAGTTCGTGTCACTCGTGAGCGCGGCGGCGCGGCGCAGCAAATCCAGCTTTCGCCGCCGCGCTTCCACCAGATGCCCGCTCAGATAGCTATTCGCCGGATCGGCGGCGAGGGCTTCGCGCGCCTGCGCGATTGCCTGGTCGATGATCTGCAGATTGTGCTCGACGATGGCGATCGTCGAGGCGTCGAGGCGGCCGCGTCCCTGCTTGAGCGCCTTCTCGAGATCCGCCACCGCGGCGTCGTACTGCGCGTCGGCGAACGCGACAGGCACGATCGATGCGTCGCGCTCGGAACCGGACGAGACGGCGACGGCGGACGCGTCCGGCGAGGCTTCGTGTGGGCGGGAGTCGCGCGAGGCGACGGTCGCGGTCAGGCCTCGCGAGCTGTCGGCGAAGCCGCCGGCGATCTGCCACGCGAGACCCGCGGACACCGCCATGAGAACGGCGGCCGCCGCCGCGAGTTGTGACATCGTCAACGTGACGCGCCGCGGGAAGGGAACGGGTCTCGGCCGATGATCCACACCGAGATCCCTCGCCGTCTCAATGCGCGCGGCGATGCCGCCCCACAGATCGGTCTGCGGAGGGCGGGGCGGGATGGCCTGCGCTCGCGCGACGACGCGCTTCAGGTCGTTGAGCACGGCCCGGCAGTCTTCACACCCTCGCAGATGCGGCTCGACGGCCTCGCGTTCCGCGTCCGTGAGCTCATCGTCGAGATAGTCCGACAGCTGGTTCGTCCATTCCTCGTGCACGTCACACCCCACTCAAGTAGTCGCGCATCAGCATGCGCGCCCGATGCAGTTGCCGCTTCGATGTGCCCGTCGCGATGTCGAGCATCGCCGCGATCTCGCGGTGCTTGTAGCCTTCGATGTCGTGCAGGACGAAAATTTCTCGCGCGCCGGGCGGCAGTTGATCGATCGCGTGTTCCATGTCCACCGCGAGATCGGCCTGCGCGGGCGCGACGCTCACGCCGTCGAGCGCCGCCGGATCGGCCGACATCCGCTCGCGCTGGATCGCGAAGGTTCGCCGTCGCTCGATAACGACGTTGATCGCCAGGCGATGCAGCCAGGTCTAGAACGCCTACTCGCCGCGGAACTGCCCGAGCTTCTGCCAGGTCCGTACGAAGATGTCCTGCGTCACCTCGTCGGCTTCGCGGTGCCCGAGCATCCGTCGGGTCAGGCTGTGGATCCGAGCCACGTGCGCGCGGTAGAGCCGCTCGAAGGCGGACGCGTCGCCCCCGGCCGCCAGGACCACATCGGAGTCGCCCGTTCCCGTTTGGATCGAAGTCTCGCCGGTCAGCGCCATCACGCCGGTTGCCACGGTATCACTGTCTGACAACCGGTTGGACGGGAGGAGGTTACTGGTTGGTTGACAAGGGCTGAGGGCCGAAGGGCTGAGGGCTGGTCAGCCCTTAGCCCTCTGCTCTTAGCCCCGCGGCGCGTCTGCGGCCGCTGCCTTCTGCGGGCGGCCGATGAAACGCCGTAGCGCCGCCTTCGGGCTACACTCGCGGAGATCGTCGAAATACGAGTAGACGACGGGCGTGACGAGCAGCGTCAGCAGCAGGCACAGCACCTGGCCGCCGATGATGGTCACCGCCATCGACGCGCGCGAGCCGGCGCCGGAGCCTTTGCCGAACGCGATGGGCAGCATGCCGGCGACGATGGCAATAGTCGTCATCAGAATCGGCCGGAGCCGGACGTGACTGGCGGCGACAAGCGCCTCGTGGCGCTCCATGCCCTGCGCGCGCAGGGTGTTCGTGTAATCGACCTGGAGAATCGAGTTCTTCTTCACGATGCCGAACAGCATCATCAGCCCGATCGCGCTGTAGACGTTGATCGTCATCCCGAATGCCATCAGCGCCAGGAGTCCGGCCGGGAGGCTCAGCGGCAGCGCCGTCATGATCGTCAGCGGATGGATGAAGCTGTTGAACTGGGACGCCAGCACCATGTAAATGAAGATCACCGCCAGGACCATCGCGATCGTGAAATTGTTCGACGCCTCAGCCAGCGTGCGGGCGCTGCCGCCAAACACGGCCTGGTACCCCGCCTTCAAGTGCAATTCGTCGACCTTCTGCCGCGCCGCCGACACCACTTCGCCGAGCGGCACGCCCTGGAGGTTGGCGTTGACCGAGATTTGCCGCTGGCGGTTGTAGCGGTCGATGGACGCTGGGCCAAAGTCCCGGTTGAGTGCCGCGACATCGCTGACCTTCACGGTCTTGTTGGGACCGGCCCCTATCAGGAGGTTGCTGAGCGTATCCGCGTTGCGGTACGGCTCGTCGAGCCGCAGCAGCACCTTGAACTGATCGTCGCCGTCCTTGAACTCGGAGACCTCCTCGCCGCCGACGAGGGTCCGAAGGCTGTTGGCGAGCGAGTCGATGTTCACACCGAGGTCCGCCGCGCGTGCGCGGTCGACCGTGATCCGCAGTTCAGGCTGCGTGGGTTCGAAGTTCGTGTCGACGTCGACCACGCCGGGAATCGTCCGGACGCTGTTCATCAGCTCCACCGTGTATTTCTGGAGCTCCTCGATGTCCGGCCCCTGGATGAGGATGTTGAGGCGGTTGAAACCGCCCGGACCGCCACCGCCTGGACCGCCACGGCCGCCGCCGCCGCTCGACGCGCCCGAAATGTCGGTGCCGCCGGACACGCTGATCCGCGCACCTTGATACTTCCGCAGCATCTGGCGCGCATGAATCATCAGTTCCTGCTGAGACACCTTTCTCTCCTCGAGCGGCACCATCATGATGTTGAAGCTGGCGAACCCCGAGTTCACGTTTTGCATCACGCGATGCAGCGCGGGCAGCGCGAGGACTTCCTTCTCGATCGGCTTGATGAACTCCTCGGTGCGCTGATAGCTCGTCCCCCCGGGCAGGCGGACGTTGATGCTGAACTCGCCCTGATCGTCGTCGGGCACGAGCTCCTTGCCGACGTACGGATACAGGAACGCGGCCGACAGCGCGACGGCGCCGGCGATCGCGATCATGACGGGACGATGATGCAGCGCCCAGTGCAGCAGCCCGCCGTACG
>JACPZV010000455.1 GCA_016195295.1 Acidobacteriota bacterium | reverse complement strand
GGCCGCAGTAGCACGGCGGGCCCGGACGCTCGTCGTCTCGAGGCGCGGGCAGCGGATTGTGTCCCCACTCGCCGGCAATCGCGTTCGCGCCGGTCACGACGCGGCCGTCGATCACGACGCCGCCGCCCGTGCCCGTGCCGATGATGACGCCGAAGACGATCGAGGCGCCGGCCGCCGCGCCGTCGGTCGCTTCCGAAAGCGCGAAGCAGTTCGCGTCGTTTGCGAAGCGCACGGGGCGATCGAGCAGGCGCGGCAGATCCTCTGCGAGGGGTTGCCTGATCATCCACGTCGAGTTCGAGTTCTTCACCAGGCCCGTTGCCGGCGAGATCGTGCCTGGAATGCCGACGCCGACACTGCCGCGCCGGCCGGTGTCGCGCTCGATGGCGCGCACGAGATCGACGATCGCAGCGAGCGTCTCGTGGTAGTCGCCGCGCGGCGTCGCCACGCGCGTGCGCCGCAGCTCGCGCCCCTCGTCTGCGATGGCGATGCCTTCGATCTTCGTCCCGCCGAGATCGATGCCGATGCGCACGGACGGGATGGTAGTGCTTCCGGGTTCAGGGTTCCAGGTTCAGAGTTCAGGGTTCTTGTTCGGAGTTCGAGGTTCAGAGTTCCGCGCGTGCTAGGATTCGGTCCGACACCGCCGAAGCGTGCGATTCCGTTGTGCACTTGCTCCTCGACGCTACATGCACTGCGTGCCCGATCACGGTCGCGGACGCGTCGAAGGAGCCGGAGTCGCGGCTAATACTTGTTGAGCGGACAAGGCCGGTAAGAAGATGTCGAAGCATTGAATGCAATTATCCGCTCTGTTGCCCGACGCGTGGTGCGGTGATGCTCATCCGCGTTAATTGGTAGTTCGGTGGATTCGGGCGAATGAAGGCAACGGCAAAAGCGGCACGTGGCTTGAAGCGTCGTTTTCACAGGATGCCGGCTGAGCGTATTCAGGTCGCCAGAAATCGCATCACGGAAGTGGCTGAATCGTTGGCGCGGTTCGCGATGGCGCATATCCAACCTCCGCAACAGAAGAGCAAATGAACGCGGGCTAACAGGCGGCGGTAGAATACTGGCAAGTCAAGCGGGGCGGACAACACCGGGGCGTCGTCGAGATCGAGCTGGAGGCATCATGATCGTAAACGACCAAGAGCTACACGCCATGCTTGAGCGAATCCGCCACTTCCAGGAACAAGTCGCGCACTTGCGAATTGCCGAGGCAAATCCAACCAACTTTCGCCTGTCGGTTTCGGGGTTCTTGGCTGAAATCGATCGGATGCAGCTGGAGGTTCGCGAGTACCTCAGCCTCCACCCGGCGGACGCGACAGTGGCCCGCTGAGTCCGCCGGCAGCATCCGGCTGATCCCACACATTCTCGTGTCTTCAAGGTTGGTTGACCATGCCCACACCCATCGAAGTCAAGGCGCGCGCGAACTACAGGATCTGGCTGCGATACGACGACGGGACCGAGGGGGAGGTCGACCTCTCCGACTTGGCCGGACGCGGCGTCTTCAAGGCATGGAACGACTCGACGTTCTACGCATCGGTCCGGATCGGATCTCACGGGGCCATCGAGTGGGGCTCCGACATTGACCTGTGTCCAGACGCGATGTACATGCAATTGACGGGAAAGTCGCCGGAGGAGATCTTCCCCGCTCTGAGGCGAAGAACGTATGAGTCCGACGAGAAAACACGCTGACGACGGAGGGAGTACGACTTTTCTCACGTTGTGCAAGGCCGGGACGAATGTGGTGTTTCTGGACGCGGACGTGGCCAAGGTCTTCAAGGACTCCGCGTCCGTGAACAGCGCGCTGCGGCTTCTCGTCGATGAGGCGAAGGGCCAGGTATCCGCCAAGCGCTCGGCTTAGCCTGAGCGAGAATCATTCCGTTATGTCTTGCCGGCACTGGAATCGCATCGGAATTCTTACCGTCATCGCTGCAGCGTGCGCTAGTGCCCTCGGGTGCGCGCAAGCCGCCGCGCCGGCGCCGACGGCCGCCGACGCGAAGGCATTTCTCGACACCGTCAACCAGACGATGTTGAAGCTCGACGTCGCGGCGAGCCAGGCCGGCTGGGTGCAGCAGAACTTCATCACCGACGACACCGAGGCGCTGGCGGCGCGCACGAATCAGGAAGCGACTGATGCGGCGACGCGCTTCGCGAAAGAGGCGACGAAGTTCGACAAAGTCGACGTGCCCGCGAATCAGCGGCGGCAGCTGAACCTGCTCAAGCTGTCGCTGGTGATGGCGACGCCGTCGGATCCGAAGGAATCCGACGAGCTCACGAAGATCGCGGCGCGGCTCGAGTCCACCTACGGGAAGGGCAAGTGGTGTCCCGACGCGTCCAAGCCGGACGCCTGTCAGAACATCGACGACATCACACGCACGCTGGCCAACTCGCGCGACGAAAAGCAGCAGCGCGCCGCGTGGGAAGGCTGGCACACGATCGCGCCCCCGATGCGCAAGGACTACGCGCGCTTCGTCGAGCTCTCGAACAAAGGCGCGAAGGAGCTCGGCTTCGCGGACACCGGCGCGATGTGGCGCGCGAAGTACGACATGCCGCCAGACGCGTTCACCAAGGAGCTCGATCGCCTCTGGGATCAGGTGCGGCCGCTCTACCTCAAGCTTCACGCGTACACGCGCATGAAGCTGCGCGAGAAGTACGGCGACATCGTGCCCGCCAACGGACCGATTCCTGCGCACCTCCTGGGCAACATCTGGGCGCAGGACTGGACCAACATCTACCCGCTCGTCTCGCCGAGAAACGCAGACGCCGGCTACTCGCTCACCCACATCCTGAAGAAGCGCAACATGGCGCCGCTCGACATCGCGCGGACCGGCGAGCGCTTCTACACGTCGCTCGGATTCGCCCCGCTGCCGAAGACGTTCTGGGAGCGCTCGCTCTTCGTTCGCCCGAAAGATCGCGATGTCGTGTGCCACGCGAGCGCCTGGAACATCGACCAGGTCGCGGACGTCCGCATCAAGATGTGCATCGAGCAGACGGCGGAAGACTTCGCGACCATCCATCACGAGATGGGGCACAACTTCTACCAGCGCGCCTACAAAGATCAGCCGCTGCTCTTCCGCGACAGCGCCAACGACGGCTTCCACGAGGCGATCGGCGACACGATCGCGCTGTCGGTCACGCCCGAGTACCTGGTGAAGATCGGGCTGCTCAATAATGTTGATAGGGCGCCGGACGCGTCGCGCGACATCGGACTGCTGATGACGCGAGCGCTCGAGAAGATCAGCTTCCTGCCGTTCGGGTTGCTCATCGATCAGTGGCGGTGGAAGGTGTTCTCGGGCGAGGTGCTGGCTACCGGATACAACAAGGCGTGGTGGGATCTGCGGCTCAAGTATCAGGGCATCGCGCCGCCGGCGCCTCGCGGCGAGGAATTCTTCGACCCGGGCGCGAAGTATCACGTGCCCGACAACACGCCGTACACGCGATACTTCCTCGCCGACATCCTCCAGTTCCAATTCCATCGCGCGCTGTCGAAGACCGCCGGCTGCACGGCGCCGCTCCACCGCTGCTCGATCTACGAAAGCAAGGCGGCCGGCGATCGACTGAACGCGATGCTCGCGATGGGACAGTCGAAGCCGTGGCCCGACGCGCTCGACGCGCTCACGGGCTCGAAGCAGATGGACGCGACGGCCATCCTCGATTACTTCGCGCCGCTGTCGGCGTGGCTGGACGAGCAGCTCAAGGACAAACCGACCGGATGGTGACGGCGGCACTGATGCGCTCTGATAGAGTTGGCTGGTGACCGAACGGCCGCCGCACCTTCTGCTGCGCACGCCCGTCCTCGGCCTTGCGTTGTGCCTGGCCGTGAGTGCGCCGGCGCACGTGTCCACACAGACCGATCTCGACGCGTTCATGCGGCAGGTGCTGGCCAAGCGCGACGACAACTGGAAGAAGCTGCAGCAGTACGTCCTGGACGAACGCGAGGCGATGGAGCTGCGCGGACCTGACCGGACGCCGATGTGGGGCGAGCATCGTGAGTACACGTGGTACATCCGCGACGGCTTCTTCGTCCGCAGCCCGCTGAAGTTCAACGGCGTCACGATCGCCGAACCGGAGCGCCGCAAGTTCGAGGCCGACTACCTGCGCCGCGAGCAGCAGCGCGAGCGGCGCCGCGGCCGCGCGCAGGCGATCGACCCTGTGGAGAAAGATACGGCGCCGACCGTGCAGAGCGACGCCGACGCGCCGCGCAACGTCGACGGGCTCATCAAGCAGACGCGCGAGCCGCAGTTCATTTCGTCCGCCTACTTCCTCCGGTTCAAGTTCGAGGAAGGCAAGTACGCCCTCGTCGGCCACGAAACCCTCGACGGCCGCGACCTGCTGCGCATCGAGTACTACCCCGCGCGGATGTTCACCGGGTCGGATAGACGCCGCACCGGACGCGGTCAAAGCGAAGCCGACAAGGCGCGCGACGCTGAATTCCGGCGCCTGATGAACAAGGTGGCGCTCGTCACGTTGTGGGTCGAGCCGAACGCGCACCAGATCGTGAAGTACACGTTCGACAACGTCGCCTTCGACTTCCTCCCGGTGGGCTGGCTGATGCACGTCAACGATCTCAACGCCTCCATGACGATGGGCCAGCCGTTCAAGGATGTGTGGCTGCCGAACGCCCTCGAAGCGACGCTCAACATGACGCTGGCCGTCGGCCCGTTCGATCTGCACTACACCCTCGACTATCACGACTACCGTCAGCCCGACGTCACCAGCAAGATCCGAATCCCCGAAGACCGCTGACGTGCTGACGGCGCTGCTCGTCGGATTGTTCAGTAGCGCGGGCCTTTCAGCGCGCGCGTCCGGCTCGGCTGAAAGCCTCGCCCTACGGGGATTCGTAGCGCGAGCCTTTCAGGCGAGCGAGACGATCGTCGCGATTCAGATCCACGGCAACACGCTAACCACAGACGAGGAGGTTCGTCGGCTCTCCGGCGTGGCGGTGGGCGGCATCGTCGACGCCACCACCGTAGACGAGGTGGCCGCGCGGCTGCGCGCCAGCAAGAAGTTCGACAAGGTCGAGGTGCTCAAGCGCTTCGCCTCGATCGCCGACCCGTCGCAGATCATGATCGTGATCATCGTGGACGACGGTCCGGTGCACATCGAGATGACGGGCGACCCGGATCAGCCGGCGCGCGTGGTCAAGAACCGCTTCCCCAAGCTGCTTTTTCTCCCCGTGCTCGACGCCGAGGACGGTTACGGCCTGACGTACGGCGCGCGGTTCGCGCTGCCCGATCCGGCGGGCGCACGCAGCCGGGTGTCGTTCCCGCTCACCTGGGGCGGCGAGAAACGGGCCGCCGTGGAATTCGACAAACGGATCGAGAGCTTCCCGAACATTCCAATTGACCGCGTGCTCGCGGGCGGATCGATCTCGCGCCGGACGAATCCGTTCTTCGATCAAGACGACGACCGCGAGCGCGTGTGGCTGCGCGCCGAGCGCGAAATCGTCCACGGGCTGCGCGTCGCTGCGACCGGGGGCTGGCAGCACGTGTCGTTCATGAACCTCGACGATCGCTTCACGCAGATCGGCGGAGACGTGATTCTTGATACGCGGATCGATCCGGTGCTCGCGCGCAACGCCGTCTACGCGAAGGCGTCGTGGGAGCATTTGAATTTCGCGAACGACGACGCGAACCGCGCCGAGGTCGACGCACGCGGATATCTCGGACTGATTCGGCAGAACATCCTGGCCGTACGCGTTCTGCGGCAGGACTCGGACACGTCGCTTCCGCCGTACCTTCAGCCGCTGCTCGGGGGGATGGACAATCTGCGCGGCTTCCACGCCGGTACGGCGGTCGGCGACACGCTGGTCGCGATGTCCGCCGAGTTGATCGTGCCGCTCACGTCGCCGCTCAAAGTCGGGAAGGTCGGCGTGAGCGCTTTCATCGACCGCGGCACGGTGTACAACAAAGGCGAGCGGTTCGCCGATCAGGCGTTGAAGGAAGGGTACGGCGGCAGCGTGTGGTTCGCCGCGGCGTTCCTGCGGCTGAACGTCGCCGTCGCGCACGGGCGAGGTGCGACGACGCGCGTGCATGTGGGCGCGACGGTGTCGTTTTAGATTTCAGATTGCAGAATTCAGATTTCAGATTGATTGGTGATTTCAGACTTCAGCCTTTAAACGTCACACTTATAGAATCAATGTCATGAAAAAGCTGAGCGCTCTATCTGCAGCGCTAGCGCTGATCAGCGTCAGTCTTCTCGCGCAGGACCGCCTGAAGTCCATGCCGGGCTACGAACGCGCGCTGCAGGTGGCGCGCGAAAGTTCAACCGCGGTGCGAGGCGGCGCGCTCGCCGTCACGTGGGTAGACGAGGGCGCCGCGTTCGAGTACGTGAAAGACGGCAAGCAATACCGCTTCGACATGGCGATGCGCCACACGATGGAGATCGGCTCGGTGCCTTCAGTCAACGGTCGCGGCGGCCGCCCCTCGACGGGCTCGGGGCAGACGGGCAGCCAGTCAGCGAACGATCTGCCGGAGCGCGGACGGCAGTTCGAGTCCGCGATGTCGCCGGACGGCTCGCTGAAAGCGTTCTACAAAGACCGCAATCTGTGGCTCAGCGCCATAGACGACAGCAACGTGGTCGCGATTTCGACGGACGGCAGCGCGGCGAGCCGCGTGAAGTACGGGACGGCGAGCTGGGTGTACGGCGAGGAGCTGAGTCAGCGCACGGCGATGTGGTGGTCGCCCGACGGCACGAAGATCGCCTACTACCGGTTCGACGAGTCGCAGATCCCGGATTTCTATCTCGCGCTCGATCAGACGCGCACGCAGACCACGCTGGACACCGAGGCGTATCCAAAGGCGGGCGCGCCCAATCCGATGGTCGATCTGTTCGTGTACGACGTCGCGACGAAGACGTCGCAGCGCATCGACGTGCGCGACGGCAAGCCGTTCGACAACGACGTCGTCGGTCACTACGTCTACCACGTCGAGTGGTCGCGTGATGGTCGCGAGCTCCTCTTCTTCCGCATGAACCGTCGTCAAAACGTCAGGGAGATCGCGGCCGCGAACCCCGCCACCGGCGCGTGCCGCGTGGTGCTTCACGAAGAATGGCCGAGCGGCTGGCTGAACTCCGAACCGCGGATGGTGTTTCTCTCGGACGGCAAGCGCTTCATCTGGGAGTCGCAGCGCAACGGGTGGGACAACTATTACCTGTACGATCTGTCCGGCACGCTGATCGCGCCGCTGACCTCGTCTTCGACGTTCGAGGCCGCTTCGCTCATCAAGATCGACGAACCGGCCGGCGTGCTCTTCTATACCGCGCGCGACGGCGACAGTCCGCTGAAGCTGCAGCTCCATCGCGTCGGTCTCGACGGCAAGGGCGATCGGCTGCTGACCGATCCGCTCTTCACGCACACGATCGGCGGGTGCATCCGCGGACTGGGATCGCGGCCCGAGCAGCCGCCGACGCCCGGGCCGTGCAGCATCTCGCCGGACAACCGGTACTTCATCGACGTCTATCAGACGCACGACACGCCGCCGGCCACACGTCTGGTGGACGCGATGAGCGGCAGGACGATCGCCGAGCTTGCGAAGAGCGACACGGCGAAATTCGCCGAGCTGGGTCTGAAGAAGGCCGAGATGTTCACCTACACGGCGGCCCGGAGTTCGCGCAAGCGACGGCGCGCGAGACGTTCGTCACACCGAGCGCGCTCGCGGAGTACGGGTTCTTGATCCTGAATCTCGATTCGCGCGCGATTCCCGGTCTCGGCAAGCGCGCGCTCGATTCGATCTACTTGAAGCTGGGTCAAGCCGAGATGGACGACATGGCCGAAGGCGTCAGGGCGTTGTGGAGCCGGCCGTACTTCGACAAGACGCGCGTCGGGATCTTCGGCACGTCGTACGGCGGCTACTCGTCTGTGATCGAGCTGCTGCGCCACCCTGACGTCTTCGCGGCCGCGGCGTCCTCGTCTGCGCCGACCGACTGGCGTAACTACGACACGATCTACACCGAGCGCTACATGTGGATGCCGCAGGAGAACAAGGAGGGCTACGACGCCGGCGGCGCGATGACGTACGCGAAGAATCTGCAAGGCCGGCTGCTGCTCTACTACGGCACGGCGACAACAACGTCCATCCATCGAACTCGCTGCAGCTGATCAAAGCGTTGCAGGAAGCCGGCAAGAGCTTCGACGTCCAAGTCGGCCCCGACCGCGGCCACAGCGGCGTGAATGCCGACCGGATGATGGAATTCTTCATTGAGAGTCTTGGGGCAGGTGGGGCAGGTGGGGCGGGGAGGGCGGGTGGGTTAAATCAGTAGCGCGAGGCTTCCGCCTTCGCAACGCTTCGGCGGGACGAGTTCAGCCGAGCGTTGCCGACTGGGACGACACGAGAGGACGTGAGACGATGGATTCGACTTCGGGAAACGACGTGATTCGCGTCGGACAGATCGAGATCACATTCGAACGTCGAGCGGATCATGGACGTGATGCGACGGCACGGCCTGCGTCCGGCGATATAGCTACACGTAAGGCAGGCAAGAGGCTGCGGCGCGCTTTCTTGATCTCGAAGCGGCGCGCCTCGACGGCTTGCCGACGCAAGGCTCGCCGCCGCGTTGCACGTGAGGCTCGACACGCGTTGGCTGCGAGGCTCGCAGCCAACCACGGCTCGTCGAGTTCTGCGGGCGACATGGTAGCATCCTGCGCTTACGGCGAGTTGCGGGAACTGGACCCTGTGTGAGCGGGTCGCGGTTGGCTGCGAGAGTTCGGTTGCGGTCTACTTACAAACTGTTAGGCCGATCCAATGCTGGGAGCGCAGCACTGTAAGAACGGAGACATTTCTATGTCAGAACAAAACAAGACGGTCGCACGTCGACTTCGGGAGGAATGCTTCAGCAAAGGCGATATGAAACTTGCCGACGAATTGCTCGACGAGAACTACGTCTACCATGGTCCGTCGATCATGGAGGAAGTGAAAGGGCGTGAGGCGTTCAAGCAAGCGGTCGCTGGTTTCAGAGCTGCATTGCCGGATCTGCGCGAAACCGTTGAAGATCAGATTGCCGAAGGAGACAAAGTTGTTTCCCGCTTCGTCTCTCGTGGCACACACAAGGGTGAGCTGATGGGTGCTCCGCCGACGGGGAAGCCGATCACCATCAGAGGGACAGACATCAGTCGCATTCGAAACGGAAAGATCGTTGAAGCATGGGTCATGTGGGATGCCCTGGCCATGCTGCAGCAGCTCGGGTTGGTACAGGGACTCGGCACATAAACGAACGCAAACCGGCCTAACGAAAAAAGGATTCGTGTCGCGCGCAGCCGCGACACAATCCTGGGTTGGACGAAATCCGGCACGGGCGTTGCGATTGGGGTTCTTCTCGCGTGTCAGCGGGTCACACCGGTGCGGTGAGTCGTCGGGGTGGACGATCACCAGAGGTCAGTCGGTGCGGTGGGCGTGGATGTGAGCGGCGAGGTGGACGTTCCACGGCACCGGGGACGGGCGGGCACGGGCGATCGGGGACACGACGCCACGCACGGCCGATCGGCGTGTGGAGAGAGGCGGGGGCGAACGGCGTCAGCATGGCGTGCTCATGGCGGCCGGCTCCACGACGGTCGGAGCACGGCGATGACGATCAGCGTGCCCACGTGACAGTGCGGACACCGCGGGAGGTCGCCGAGGGATGACGCGCGCGTGGGCTCGTGGGCCGGCGGTGCGGCGATCACGGTGAGGGCCGTCAGCAGAGCCCGCGCCCGGGTGCGATCCGCGCGATGCGCGGCGCTCCAGAGCCCGTCGGAGCGGACCGTGGCGCAGCCGCGTGGCAGGACGTGCTGGAGGAACCGCTCGAGAAACGCGACGCCGGTGAGTGTGACGCGGCGCGTCTCGTGCGTCCGATGGTCCTGATAGCGAAACGTCACGGCGTCATCGGTCATCTCCTCCAATCGGCTGTTCGCGATCGCGATGCGGAACACATACCGCCCGAGATAGTCGAGCACGCGTTGCCCACGACCCGCGGGTTGCGCGTGCACGACCCACGGGGTCGTCCACGTCGAGGGTGACACCTGATCGAGGAGTCCCGCGCGCTGCAATCCGGCGCAGACCTTCGCGCGAAAGATGACGGACAACGCCTGCACGGGGACGAGGAATGCGGAGTGCTTCGGCGCGATCCACTGGGTGCCGTCCGCGGAGAGGCCGCCCGCCGTGACGAGCAGATGGACGTGGGGATGGTAGAGCATCGCGCGCGTCCAGGTGTGGAGAACGGCGAGACACCCGAGGCGCGCGCCGACGTAGCGCGGATCAGCGGCCAGGCGTTGGAGGGCCGCCGCCGCGCGACGCATCAGCACGCCGTAGACGACGCGCTGATGCGCGAACGCGAGCGCGCGCAACGGCTGGGGCAGCGTGAACGTGACCCGATAGTACGGACACGGGAGGAGCTGCGCGCGCGGCGTCTCGCGCCAGCGCTCGGTGTGAGGGCCGTGACACGTCGGACAGTGTCGATTGCCGCACGAGTGATAGCGAAAGACCTGCCGGGCGCCGTGATCACACGGCGTGAGCTGGCCGCCGAAGTACGCAGTCCGGCACGCCGCGAGATCCCGCAGGACTCGCGCCTGACTGGGGAGCAGACGGTCCCCGACGTGGGCGCGATACGCCGCGCCGTGGAGGCGGATGATCTCCGCCCCCGCAAGCATGTCGGCCTCGACGGGATCAGAGGCCGGACATCAGGTCGGTGAGCGGGTCGGTCAGCGTGGCTCGCCCCGCCGAGGTCAGGTGCGTGGAGATCTGCGTCGTCCGCACGCTCCGGTGGCCGAGGATCTCCTGCATGACCCGGAGACTCACCCCCGCTTCATGGAGGTGGGTCCCGTACGAATGTCGCAGGGTGTGCACGCTGGCCCGTTTGGCCATCCCGCTCTTCCGCCACGCGCGACGAAACGCGCTCTGCAAACTGCTGCGCGTGACCGGCCCGCCGTGGTGCGCGAG
>JACPZV010000373.1 GCA_016195295.1 Acidobacteriota bacterium | reverse complement strand
CCGGAATTATGGCGCGACGAATCGCCGCTCGGTAACAGTTACTTATGGCTCGACAGGGAACGAACTACATCAGCGAATATCGCGCGAAACTTGTGGAATCGGCGTGAAATCAAACGTGTTTGCGCTACTATTCGCCAAACCTTCATGTACGCCAGCGAGTGACCATGCAAAGACCGGCGCACCGTGCGTTCTCCACAGTTTTGTTGGCAACGACCATTCTGGTGGCCGCGCTTCACGGCCAGGATATCTCCAGTAAAGACCTTCTCGATGGCCTCGCGAATCCCTCGCGCTGGCTGACGTACTCGGGCGACTACACGGGACAGCGATTCAGTCCGCTCACGCAGATTACCGCCGCCAATGCCGAGCGATTGACCGGCCAGTGGGCGTTCCAGACCGGCGTTGTCAACAAATTCGAAGCGACGCCGATCGTCATCGACGGCGTGCTCTACATCACCGGCGCGCTCAACCACGCATGGGCCATCGACGGCAAAACGGGCAAACAGATTTGGCACTATCAGCGGACGTTGCCCGAGGGATTGAAAGTCTGCTGCGGTCTCGTCAACCGCGGATTCGCGGTACTGCACAACCGGCTGTTCATGGTGACGCTCGACGCGCATTTCGTCGCGCTGGACATGAGCAACGGCAAAGTCCTCTACGACGTCGAGATGGCGTCGTTCAAAGAAGGCTTCGCCGGTACGGGCGCCCCGCTCATCGTCAACGACAAAGTGATCGTCGGCATCGCAGGCGGCGAGTACGCCAATCGAGGGTTTATCGACGCGTACGATCCGGCGGCCGGGCAGCGACTCTGGCGCTACTACACGATTCCCGCGCCGGGCGAGCCGGGCAGTGAGACATGGGCGGGGGACATCTGGGCACGCGGCGGCGGACCGACCTGGCTTTCCGGCACGTACGATCCTGCGCTCAACCTCTTGTACTGGGGCACGGGGAATCCGAGTCCCGACTGGAACGGCGAGGTCCGCCCGGGTGACAACCTCTACACGGGTTCGCTCGTCGCGCTCGATCCGGACACCGGCACGCTGCGTTGGCATTACCAATTCACGCCGCACGACACGCACGACTGGGACGCGAACGAGATTCCGGTGCTGGCCGACCTGACAATCGGCGGGCGCGCGCGAAAAGTCGTGATGATGGCCAATCGCAACGGCTTCTTCTACGTGTTGGATCGCACGAACGGCCAGGTCCTGCTCGGCAAACCGTTCGTCAGGACGACGTGGGCCACCGAGATCAGGCCCGATGGCAGACCGCAGGTGTTACCAGATCAGGATCCCACGGAGAGCGGCAACGCGACGTGTCCCGACTGGTAAGGCGCCACGAACTTCATGTCGCCGTCGTACGACCCGGGATTGCGCTTGTTCTTCGTGACCGCTCGCGAGACGTGCGCCCGCTTCATTCGTCGCCCCGTTCCACCGAACGCCGCGCTTGGCGATCGCACCATGGGCGGAACCGTGCAGATCATCACGGATCCGAAGAGCTGGGGGGCGCTGCGCGCGCTCGATCCGGTGACGGGCGAACGGAACTGGGAAGTTCGGTACGACGGCCCCGGATGGGCGGGCGTCCTCGCGACCGCGGGGGGCGTGGTGTTCAGCGGAGACCACGAAGGCAACTTTTTCGCGGTTGACTCGCGTTCCGGCAAGAAGTTGTTCGAATATCAAACCGGCGCGCCGCTCTATGGACCGCCCACGACGTACATGCTCGGCGGCCGACAGTACGTCGTGATGCCGTCAGGCACCACGCTGACGGCGTTCGCGCTGCCCAAGTCGAACTAGAAATGTAGGGCGGGTCCTTCTGGACCCGCCAGATCCTCGCCGGGTCCGAAAGGACCCGGCCTACAACAAGGAGAGAGTCGCGTGCGCTCGCGAGGTTTCGCATTCGCCCTCACAATCGCGTTGGTCTCGACCGCCCTCATGGCGAGGCCGACCGCTCTGGTCCGCCCCGGAATCACGCCCGTGCCGTGTCCACAACAGGAGTGGCAACTCGGCGACCCGAAGTTCGAGGCGCTGCCCGGCGCGAAGGCGTTCTTCGGACCGTACGACGGCGGGATCTACCGGATCGAGATTCCGGAGAAGTGGAACGGCGAGTTCGTCCTCCATGCGCACGGATTCGTGTCCAACGCCGGCGCCAACGGATCGGCGCTCCGCGTGGGCAACGCGCCCATTCGCGAACATTTGATAAAGGATGGCTTCGCCTGGGCCGCGTCGAGCTACCGCTGCGCGTGCAGTTCCACTTGGACTCGATGCAGCAGGATCTCGCGAAGATGAACGAGATCCTCGGCAAGCCGCCGGATTACACCGACAAGGGGCGACAGCTGGCCAGCGTCGAGATCCAGATCAGCGGCGGGCCCAGACCGTTCGCGGTGGAGGGACTCACATCGCGCTTCAGCGGCAACATCAGCGGCGCGGCCATCGCCGGCAGCCCGACGCCGTCGAACCGCGCGGTGATGACGACGCACATCAAGTACGCCATCGATGAGGGTCTCGGCCTGACCGCCGACGTGCTCAATGCTCGCACGCGCCGGAAGGCCGAGGACCGCGCGTTCCGGTCGCCCACGGGGCCCTACGACGAGCTCGTGCCGTTTGACGGCAAGATCGAGCGGCCCACGCTGACGATGCACGGGACCGGCGACCTGTTCGTGCCGATCTTCCTCGAACAGCGGCTGAAGCAGGCCGTCGTCGCGTCGGGGAAACAGTCGCTGCTCACACAGCGCGTTTACCGCATCGCCGGGCACTGCGGCTTCAGTCAGCCGGAGATGATCAAGTCGTTCGACGATCTCGTCGCGTGGGTGCACAAAGGGATGAAGCCCGACGGCGACGAAGTCAACGGCGATCTCAGCAACGCCGGCCTGAAGTTCACCGAGCCGCTGCGCGCGAACGATCCGGGCGGTCTTCGCGTCCTGCGCGTCCAGCAACCGTAGCCACGGCGTCCGCGTGTCGGTGGCCGAGACGAACTGGGCGACGGCTGCTCTCGCCGTGACCGTCAAGCCCCGAGAAACGGTGATGATTCCGTGAGTGTCAGAACGTTGACACTTTGCAGGCGTAGACGCTCTCTCGAGTAGGTCGGAAGGTCGCTGAGACGCTGCGCAAGACACCTTAACGTCAGAAGATTGGCAGTTGTACCGGTCGGACGAGGTGTGAGCGTCGGAACGTTGACGCTTGTACGCGTCGGACGGCATCTCACCGGCTGAAGATTGAGTCTTGTACGGGTCGGAAGCGGTGTAAGTGTCAGTACTTTGACGATCTACAGCGTTGGAAGAGGTTTCAGAGGCTGCAGACGGACGCGATGCACGGCTTGTCGTCACGTTGCGCACCGAAAGGCGTCCACGTTGGCGTCGACCGGTCGGTCAGCGGCGTCCCGATCGCCGTTGGACGCCCAGACGCGGGCTAGTTACAGACTGTTGGACGGACATTGAATAGCCGAGACAATGGAACCGCGAAGTCAGAGGTTGTTCCTGGCGCTCATTCTGATCCAGGCGGCGCATTCGATTGAGGAGTACGTCTTCCGCCTCTACGAAGTTCTGGCTCCAGCCCGAATCATCAGTGGTCTCGTGAGCAGCAATCTCGCAGTCGGCTTCGCCGCGGTCAACGCTGGTCTGATTCTGTTCGGCTTCTGGTGCTATTTCGCGCGCGTGCGGAAGGGCCACCGTTCCGGGACGAGCTGGGCCTGGTTCTGGACGATCCTTGAGGCCAGCAACGGGGCGGGACATCTCTTGCTTGCGGCGGGACGGGGCGGGTACTTCCCAGGCGCCGCGTCTGCACCGCTGCTCTTGGGTTGTGCCGGCTGGCTGGGCGTGACGATTGCGCGCGCTCAGAGTCCAGATCAGATCCCGAGATAGCGCGGGCGAAAGGAGGTGACGGGGCCATCCAACATCCGTTTCACCTGCACGAGTCGCGCGACTCATCTTCTTGAGGACGGCTACGACATCCGGACGGTGCAGGAGCTGCTGGGGCATGCCGACGTGACGACGACGATGGTCTACACGCACGTGTTCAATCGAGGAGCGCTGGGCGTGCGGAGTCCCGCGGACCGGCTGTGACGGAGGCGACTGGGTGGTTCGCGGGCGAGCGCCGCGCGTAAGCAGGTTGGAGATCGCTCGTGCTGTTCGCCGCAATTCCTGCGCGGGCAACGGTTGCGACCGACGCGTGCGTCGATCGCGTGAGTGGATGACACGCCAGCGTGGCGTGTCATTTCTTCGCGACGTGTCAATACGGCATCCGACTGTATTCGCCGAGGCGTGTTAACATCCGGCCTTGCTTGCGTTTCAGGTGGATCCAAACCCGGCTGCTTCGCCGTGGTTCGCCGCGGTCGGTGGGTTTCCGTCTACTCAGTACAAGTTAGGCTGCGCAGGCATACCTTGATTCTGATTACAATGTAGTTACAATGGCGTGGTGCGGGATCTACGGTTCGAATGGGACGAGCGCAAGAACGTCCAGAACCAGCGCACGCATGGGGTCTCATTCGAGGAAGCGGAAAGCGTGTTTCTCGACGACCAAGCGTTGTTGCTGGATGATCCAGACCACTCAAGCCGGGAGGACCGGTTCGTTCTGGTTGGCCTGAGCGCCGCCGTTCGAATGTTGGTAGTCTGCCATTGCTACCGCGCCTCGGGCCATGTCATTCGCCTGATCTCGGCTCGGAAGGCAACCGCCACCGAGCGCAAAGGGTACTTCGAGAGGTGGAGACGATGAGGAAGGAATACGATTTCTCCAAGGCCAAGCGGAATCCGTACGCGAATCGACTCAAGCGTCAGGTCACCATCCGGCTCGATCACGGCACGATCGCCTACTTCAAGGCCCTCTCGGAGGAAACAGGAATTCGGTATCAGACGCTTATCAACCTGTATCTCAGAGACTGTGCGGCCACCCAAAAGAAGCTGGCGGTCGCGTGGCGAGCAACCGGGGCAAAAGGCGCAGCCTAACAGCGCATGCACCAGACGGCGCGCGGCGAGAAAAACACAAGCGCGCCGCTGGTGATGCGCAGGCGTTGGGCCGACGAGCGGAACTTTGCAAACGGAAAATCAACTGAGTAAACTGCCACGATGAACTTGCTCAACCGAATCGTTGCGGATCCGGCCATCCGATTTGGGTGTGGCTCTTTTGGATAGACGCCAAGATCGAATTTCCTTGTACTTTTCGTGAGGTCGGCGCAGACTCGGGCATCGTGAGGGCCTGATTATCGGGACCTTTGGTCAACACCGG
>JACPZV010000101.1 GCA_016195295.1 Acidobacteriota bacterium | reverse complement strand
ACGACGTGGAAGTACATCAGGATCGCGAGCGTCCCCGACGTGCCCATCTGGATGTACTGCGACGCCAGCAGCGTGCGGCGCCGATCGTAGCGATCGGCGAACACGCCGCCGATGAGCGAGAACAAAATGATCGGCAGCTGCTGCAGGAACGCGTCGAGGCCGAGGAAGAACGTCGAGTTGGTCAGCGAGACGACCAGCCAGTTCTGCGCGACGATCTGCATCCACGTGCCGACGCTCGACGTGCAGGCGCCTATCCACTGCACACGGAAGTCGCGGTACGTGAACGCCGCGAGCATGCGGCGCATCGTGCGCGCGCCTAGCGAAGGCGCCGACGCCGTGGTCTCGACCGAGGGGGCGGCTGCCTGGACGGATTCTGCGGATTCAGCCAATAGCGGTAGTGTCCTGGCCATCTTACCTTAAACTGAATCACGTGAGTCACCGCCGCGGCCAGTCGAGTTCGATGCGCACGATTTCTACTGAGTCGGGCTGAATCCGAACACTACACGTCAGGCGAGTTCTTCGGGCAGCACGGAGAAGCCTTCCTGGCGCGCGGCTTCTCGCAACCGCGTGTCCAGACACACGAACGCCTCGTTCCACGGCTGCTCCTCGCACTTGATTAACGCCGCTGCCAGCTGGAGCGCATCGCCCGCGCGAAGCGGATACACGGCAACCAGGTGTTCCGCTCGATGGCGCAACGTATCCGTCGGCACGACGAACGTCGCATCGGCGAGGACCGCGTGAAGGCGTCCGATCGCGCGTTTGAAGTCGGTGAGGTCGACGCGCCCTTCGCGCCGTTTTCTGTACGCGGCGGCGGCGCACTCCAACGGCGTCCCCCACCAGACGGAGAATATCGGCGAGTCGCCCGCCAGCGTTAGCAACTCACCGGATCGAGGCTCCTCGAATGCCAACGGCACGATGGCCGAAGCGTCCCAGAACATCTACCGGTCTTCCTCGCGGTTGGCGAGGAGCGCATCGAGGACGCCGGAGATCTTGACCGGCGGCGTCTCGAGCAGCGACTTGCGAATCCCTCCCGGACGGCCCGGGCGGATCACGCCGGCCCGAATCAGCCGCTCCTCACGGCTGGCGCGCCGCTGATCGGCGTCGAGCGGAAGGATGCGCGCGATCGGCAGACCGCGTTCCGTGATCACGATCTCGTTGCCGGCCTTCACGCGCCGCAGATATTCGCTCAGCCGTGCCTTCAACTGGACGACGCTGGCCGTGGCTTTCGTGGGAGGGACCTTCATGTGACCAGTGTGGTCACCTCGCCATCGCCTGTCAACCGTACTCCTGCGCTGTCACGACTCGCGACTTCCAGCCAACCGCGCCCTGACGCGTCTACTCGATCGTGATCTGCGTCGCGCCGTCGTTCACCTCGACGTCGCGCTGCAGCTTCCGGCCGCTCGCATAGACCGTGACCGTCCAGGCGCCGGCCGGCACGTCGACGAACGCGAAACTGCCGTCGCGCTCCGCCACCGTGGCGAACGGCGTCGACGCCGCGAAGATCGACGCCGCCATCGCCGGATGGATGTCGCAGCCGACGCGATAGAAGCCGTCGCGCGGAAACGTGTACGTGTAAGACCCGCCCGTTGGGATCGCCACGTTGAACGCCGGCTCGCGCGTCTCCTCGTGGCTGACGTGGACGTTGTGCAGCGTATCGTCGCTGTTACGGAACTCCACCGGCTGGCCCGTCCGCACGATCAGCAACTCTGGACCGAAGGTCTGTCCTACCTGATCCATCACCGGCTTCTCGCTCTGCTCGGGAAACTGCCGCGGCGCCTTGGGATCGAGCACGACGACGACCGATGCGCCGGGATTCGGTGCCGGCGCTTTGCCCACGATCCTGCCGCTGGCCGGCAACGTGGTCGCGGATCCAGCCGCCGGGGGCATCGCCGCGGTCGGCGGCGGCCCAGCGGGCTTCGAGCATGCCGTCGACGCGAGCCACGCGCAGCAGAAGACCGCGCCAAATGTGAATCGCATCGGCGACGGAACCGGCATGATCAACAATTCTAGTCCGCATGCCGCAGTGGACGCCGCAGTGGACGCCCCAGTGGACGATCGATGCGTGTGACGCCGACGTCCGGCTCGACAAGTTTCTTGCCGGCGCCGCGCGGCTGGGCTCGCGCGGCCGCGCCGCCACCGCGCTCGATCGCCGCAAGGTGTTCCTCAACGGACGCGAAGTCACGACGGCGGACGCGGGCGTCCGTCTTGCGGCGGGCGACGTCGTCCGCGTGTGGATGGACCGGCCGGGCAGCGCGAAGAAACGGTCGTCGATCGGCGAGGATCGCGATCTGCCGATCGTCTATGAAGACGACACGATTGTCGTACTCAACAAGCCGGCGGGACTCCTGGCCGTGCCGCTGCCGCCGACGCGCAGCCGCGACGCGCGATCGGTGTACGAAGATCTCCAGGAGTACCTGGGCCGGCGCGGCCGGCGACGGCCGTTCGTCGTCCATCGCATCGATCGCGACACGTCCGGTCTCGTACTGTTTTCGAAAACCGCGAAAGCGCAGAAGCAACTCAAGGAGCAGTTCAAGCGCCACGATCCTGAGCGCGTCTACCTGGCTGTCGTCTACGGGCATCCCACGCCGGCGGCGGGCACGTGGCGCGACCATCTGGTGTGGGACGAACGGTCGCTGATTCAGAGGGAAACCTACCCGCGCGACCCGAAAGGCAAAGAGGCGGTGTGCCGCTATCGCGTGATCGAACAGCTGGACGGCGCGTCCCTGATTGAAGTGCAACTCCTCACCGGCCGTCGCAATCAGATTCGTCTGCAAGCGTGCCTGCGCGGCCACACGCTGGTCGGCGAGCAGCGCTACGTGTTCGGTCCGGAGTCGCTGCGCACGATTGCCTTCCCTCGACAAGCCCTGCATGCGCACCGACTGACATTTCGCCATCCCGTCGACGGGCGCGCGATGCGCTTCGAAGTGCCGTTGCCCGATGACCTCCAGGCGCTCGTCGGGCGACTCCGGCGGCGAACCTCGTGAGGTAATCGGGGTGTTCTCAAACGCACAGGGTCCGCTGTTAAACCGGCGGAGCTGTGTCGAACAGTGTCATGAAACCACTACGAGCGGCCGAAAAGCCATTAAGAAACTGCGATTTCCCAGACGAACGCGTATACTTGCATCACCTCTGGAACTTGAGAGGATTAAAGATGGCTGACCTGAATGACGAGATTGCCGCCTACGAAAGGATGCAGGCGAAGCTTGAAGCGGAACACATGGGCAAGTGGGTACTTGTCCATAACGGCTCGTTGATCGACTTGTACAACTCGTTCGAGGCAGCTGCTGAGGATGCAGTGAAGCGTTTTGGACGCGGTCCATACTTGATCCGACAGATCGGTGCCCCGCCCGTTACGCTTCCGGCCTCGGTGATGTACGTACCGCAACATGGCCACGGCTAAGTGCGGATTCAACGATGTTCCAGGCGGTGCACCAGCATCGGAAATGTTGGTGACCTATGGACCGACGCTCCTTGTAGACATTGGATTTGATCCCAACTATCAGCCACCACCCCATCCGAACCTGCCAGTGCCGGGAATCAAGGGCATTCATGCGCTGGTTGATACGGGAGCTACGGAATCGTGCATCGATAGCATGCTAGCGACGCAGCTCGGCCTGCCGGTTGTGGATAAGCGCGTAGTGGCCGGTGTCAGTGGTCCGCAAGACGTGAATATCCACCTCGCGCAGGTTCACATCCCATCATTGCTATTCACGATCTACGGGACTTTCGCTGCGGTCCACTTGGCCGCCGGCGGCCAACCTCATAGGGCGCTGATCGGGCGCACATTTCTGTCGCGGTTCACGATGGTTTACAACGGTCAAACCGGCGACGTCACGATCTCGTCGTAGTTTGACTGCCTCGAACTCTTCGCTATCTTCCGCCTAGTCCCGGTCCTCACTTGAGTTGACGCATCGAGGTTAATCCGAGGCTCGAGAGAAGGCGGCCCGGTTACTGGTACCAGCGGCGATTCAAGTGAGGACCGGGACTAGACGAATCATCCGCCGGCGGCGAATATCGTGATCGCGTGCGCCGTTTCGCAACACCTGCGATCGCAAGGGCGTGAGATTGCGGCTAGAACGCCTGGCACCAGGCTTGCCGTTTACGAGGGTATTGCGCCGCCCGGTAGACGAACCGGCGCCCAGGAGGGTACCGCTGTGGCCGACAGTGCGACTCAGGAAACGACGCCCGTCGCCGCGACAGCCAACCGATCGGTGGAAGTGCTCGCCACGACGATGACGATCCACGAGCTCTTGATCAAGCGCGCGTCGATCGTGTCGTACTTGCAGACGATTCCGCGCGACAAACAGGAGATCGCGCTGGTGCACGCGCTCGACGTGGGCGTCACCGAAGTGATGGCGCGCCGGGAACGCCACAAGCACTAAGAAGTTGAGAGTGTGAAGGCTGAAGTCTCAAGACGCCATCGTCTTCAGCCTTCAGCCTTGAGACTTCTCACTTATCAACGTTCTTATAGATCTTTCCACTCTTCATCACGAACGCCACCCGCGTGACGGCCGTGATGTCCGTCGTCGGATCGCCGTCGACCGCGATCAGATCCGCCTCGTAGCCGGGCGCGAGCGTGCCGATCGTCTTATCCAGGCGCAGTGACTTCGCCGACAGGGACGTCGCCGAGACGATCGCATCCATCGGCTTCTGCCCGCCCTGGCGCACGCGCTCGACCAGCTCATCGGCGTTGTGGCCGTGGGCGCCGGCCACCGCGTCGGTGCCCAGCACCATCTTCAGATTTGGCGTCGCGACCGCCTTCTTGATCATCACGGCGTTGATCGGCAGACCCTTCTCCATGTACGCGAAGCCTTCTTCGTTGTAATTGCCGATCCCGAGATACTTCGTTTTGTTGCGTAGATAGTTCTGCAGCACGACGCCGACGTTCGGATCGAAATAGACCTCTTTCTCCGCCATCAGCTTGAGCACTTCGTCGTTCGCGAAGACACCGTGCTCGATCTGCTGGCACGCGGCGTTCACCGACGCTTTGATCGATTCCGGGCTGTGCGCGTGGACCATCGTGCGAAGACCCTGCGCGTTCGCCTCGCCGCACGCCGCCTGCAGCTGCGCGTCGGTCATCGTCTGCTTCCCGCCGTCGCGGATGCTCGCCGACGCGAAAATCTTAACCACGTCCGCGCCGTCGATTTTCAGTTGGCGGACCTTCTGGCGAATCTCGTCGGGCGTGCCGCTGCGCTCGTTGAGCTGCCGGATGGAGGTGAGGATGCGCGGGCCCGGCAGGATGCCGCGCGCGATGGCGTCGCGCAGCTCGATGTCGTTGGCTTGACCGGGGCTTTGGATCGTCGTGAAGCCCGCCATCAGCGTGGTGTACGCGTTCTCCGCGCTGTAGAGCATCTCCTGCGCCGGCGATCCGGGGCGCGCCGCGTAGCGGCCGTCCTTGTCGAAGTGCCAGCCGACGTGCGCATGGACGTCGATCATCCCCGGCATGACCGTGAGCTGTCCGAGATTGTACGTGGCGGCGCCCGAACCGCCAGACTCGATCGCCGTGATTTTGGATCCCTGCACGACGACTGTCGCGTTCCGCGTCACCTTGCCGGCGCCGTCGACAACGGCGGCCGCGCGGATGCGAATGGTCTGACTTTGTGCCAGAACTGTGACAGCAAGCACGGACGGCGCGAGCATGCCGGCGACGGACAGTGCAGTCTTGGATCGCATGGGTGCCCCCGGACTGAAATCGATGCGTGGCGCATTATAATCCTGCGATCCCAATCGATGCTGAAACTGGCTTTCGGCGCGTTTCTCGTCGCCAGCGCGGTTGTCGCCGGCGGTCAACCGGACCGCGGCGTCGAGCACGACTGGCCGTTTTACGGCGGCGACCAGGCCGGCACGAAGTTCTCGCCGCTGGCGGATATCAACGCCTCGAACGCGACGCGACTGACGATCGCGTGGGAATGGACCGCCCGCGAGAAGGCGATGGCCGAGTTCGGCACGCGCCCCGGCAATTTCCAGGCGACGCCGTTGATGATCGACAACGTGCTGTACTTCAGCACGCCGTACAATCGCGTCGTCGCGCTGGACGCCGAGACCGGCGCCGAACGCTGGTCGTTCGATCCAAAAGCGTACGCGGACGGCCAGCCGCCCAACGGTACCGGCTTCGTGCACCGCGGCGTGGCGGCGTGGCGCGATCGCGCGGCCGGCAACGCGCTCCGCATCTTCATCAACAGTCGCTACAAGCTGATCGCGCTCGATGCCGCAAGCGGTCTCCCCATCCAAACGTTCGGCACGAACGGCGTTGTCGATCTCAGTCAAGGCTTGGTGTGGGCGATCAACAAGACGCACTACACGAATACCTCGCCGCCTATCATCTATAAGGACCTCGTGATTCTGGGGAACGGCGTCGGCGATCGTCTCGCGTACAAGAACGATCCGCCTGGCGACGTGCGCGCTTTCGACGCGCGGACCGGCAAGCAGGTCTGGACGTTCCACACGATTCCGCAGCCCGGTGAATTCGGCAACGACACGTGGAAGAACGATTCCTGGGCGTTCACCGGGCACACCAACGTGTGGGCGCCGATGACGCTCGACGAAGCGCGCGGCCTCGTCTATCTGCCGGTGACGACGCCGAGCAACGACTTCTTCGGCGGCCGCCGGCCCGGCGCGAATCTCTTCGCCGAATCGATCGTCTGCCTCGACGCCAACACCGGCACGCGCAAATGGCACTACCAGCTCGTGCATCACGGGCTCTGGGACTACGACAATCCGTCGCCGCCGAACCTCGTGACGATCCGCGTCGACGGCCGCACGATCGATGCCGTCGTACAGCTCACGAAGCAGGGCTTCGCGTTCGTCTTCGATCGCGTCACGGGCACGCCCGTGTGGCCGATTGAAGAGCGCGCCGTGCCGTCGAGCGACGTGGACGGCGAGCACGCCTGGCCGACGCAGCCGTTTCCCACCAAGCCGCCGGCGTTCACCGAGCAGGGCGTCACGCTCGACGATGCGTTCGATCTGACGCCGGAGCTGAAAGCGGCGGCGCAGAAAGAGCTCCAGAAGTACAGAATCGGTCCGCTGTTCACGCCGCCCAGCACTCGAGGCACGGTGCAACGGCCTGGTCTGGGGCCCCCGATCGGAGCAGCGCGAATCCGCGCGCGTCGGAGGTCGACGCCGAGCTTGTCCGTGTGGGCGACACCAACGCCGAGTTCATGAACGGCCTGCCGTTGCTCAAACCGCCGTACGGCCACCTGGTGGCGATCGACCTGAATCGGGGCACAATCAAGTGGCGCGTCCCGTTCGGCGACACGCCGTCGCTGCGGCGGCATCCGGCGCTCACGGGCGTGGCGCTGCCCGCGTCTCTCGGCATCGCCGGCGCGCCCGGCGTGCTGGCGACGGCGAGCGGGCTGGTCTTCGCCGCCGGCGGCGATCTCGCGCTGCACGCCGTTGAGGCGGCCACCGGCGTCGAGCGCTGGCGCGCCGACGTGCCGCGCCGCGCGAACGGCACGCCGATGACGTATCGTTCACGCGCCGGCCGGCAGTTCGTGGTCGTGGCCACGGGTGGCGGTGAAGACGCGTCGCTGGTCGCATTCGCGCTTCAACGAGACAACACTGGAGGACAACCTTGATTGCGGCATTCATGCTGTCGTTGGCGCTCTCGTCCATTTCAGGTGTCGTGCGCGATCCGACCGGGGCGGTCGTGCCGGACGCGTCGGTCATCGTGCGGCCCGCGAGCGGGCCGGAGCAGCGGACGGTGACCGGGCCGGACGGACGCTTCTCGGTCGACTCTCCGAGCAGCGACGTCACGGTGATCGTGCGCGCCGGCGGCTTCGCCGAGAAAGCCCAACATGTGGGCGATGCGTCGAGCGCGCTGGACATCACCCTCTCGCCGGCGACGCTGCTCGAAACCGTGACCGTCACGCCGGCCCGCACCGAGCAACGCGCGGGGGACATTCCCGCGAGCGTCAACATTCTGACCAGCGCCGAGATCAGGAATTCTCCGGCGGTCGTCGCCGACGATGTGCTGCGGCAGATTCCGACGTTCAGCCTCTTCCGCCGCACCAGCAGCTTGTCGTCGCATCCGACGTCGCAGGGCGTGTCGCTGCGCGGCATCGGGCCGAGCGGCGTGAGCCGCACGCTGGTGCTCGTGGACGGCACGCCGTTCAACGATCCGTTCGGCGGGTGGGTGTACTGGACCCGCGTGCCGCTCGAAGACACCGACCGCATCGAGGTCGTCGACGGATCGAGTTCGAGCCTGTACGGCAACTACGCCATGGGCGGCGTCATCAACATCGTCGGGAATCGGCCGTCGCGGCGGACCGTGGAGCTGAAGTCGCAGTACGGCAACCGCAACAGCCCCAAGCTGGATCTCTTCGGCAGCGACGTCTGGGGCAAGGTCGGCGTCATCGTCAACGGCAGCGTGTTCGACACGGATGGGTTTCCCATCGTGTCGGCGAGCGAACGCGGGATCATCGACAACAACGCCACCGTCAAGTTCCGCAACGTCAATGCGAAGCTCGACTTCAGCCCGACGAATCGCGTGAAAGCGTTCTTCCGCGGCGGGTACTTCACCGAGGATCGCGGCAACGGCAAGGTCGGTGAAGTGAACGACACGCGTTGGGGGTCGTTGAACGGCGGCGTGCGCGTCCAGTTGCCTGACGACAGCGATCTGCAGGCGACGATCTTCGGGGACATCGAGAAATTCCACAGCACGTTCCTGGCCGTCACGGCCCCGTCCGCCACCGTGGCGGCGCGCAGCATCGTGCGGTTGACGATCGATCAGCACGTCCCGACCAATGCCGTGGGCGGGATGGTGCAGTGGGGGAAGGCGCTCAACCTCTCGAATTACTTCAGCGTGGGCACCGACTGGCGCTGGGTGAACGGCGACAGCCAGGAAGATTCGTACAACGCCGCGCCCGGCCCGGTGGTGCCGCCGACGCAAGGCGCGATCCTCGCGCTCCAGCGCGTCTCGGGCGGCACGCAGCGCAGCCTCGGCGCGTACGCGCAGGACATCCTGACGCCGGTGTCCAACGTGACCCTGACCTTCAGCGCGCGTGTGGACTCCTGGCGGAACTACGATCCGCACAACCTGGAGACGGCCGTCATCGCCGGCACGGCGGTGTCGAACAAGCCCGCGTGCGTCACGTCGGGCGGAACGCCGCCGGCCTGCCTCCAGGATCGAAGCGACAACACGGTCAGCCCGCGGATCGCCGCCCGCTATCAAGCGACGAATTGGTTCAGCGTGTGGGGCGACGTTGGCGGAGGATTCCGCGCGCCCACGCTCAACGAGCTCTACCGGCAGTTCCGCGTCGGCACCGTGTTGACGACCGCCAACGATCAGCTGGGGCCGGAGCGCCTGGTCGGTGGCGAGCTGGGCGTCAGTCTGACGCCCACGCGCGACGTCACGATCCGGACGACGTGGTTCGACAACCGCGTCACCAATCCGGTGTCGAACGTGACGCTGAGCACCGTGGGCGCGAATGTCACGCAGCAGCGACAGAATCTGGGCGAGACGCAGATCTGGGGCGTGCAAAGTGACGTCGAGTATCGCGTGGGGTCGTCGTTCAGGGTAGCGGCCGCCTATCTCTACAACCAGGCCACGATTCTCGACGGCGGCGTCGCCAACGCGGCGCTCGTCGGGAAATTCCTGCCGCAGGTGCCCACACACCGCGGATCGATTCGCGCGATGTACGCGAATCCGAAGTACTTCACGCTGGCGGCCGACGTGCTGTTTCTCGGACGCCAGTTCGACGACGATCAGAATACGAGAAGCATTCCGGCGGCCGCGCTCACCGAGGCCGGGCTGGCCGTGACGACTGATCCGGGGTTGCCGGGCTACGCGATCGTCGACGTGACCGCGTCCCGCGCCATCGGCCGGTACCTCGACGTGTTCGTCGCCGCGCAAAATCTGCTCGACACCGAGTACTTCGTGGGCACGCTGCCGACGACGATCGGTTCACCGCGCCTGGTCAATGGCGGTGTGAGGGTGCACTTCTCTGGCCGGTAACTTCCGGGGCGCGACTTAGGGACGCGCGACTATCGACTGGCGACTAACGACTAACGACAGACGACTGATGCCTGGCGACTGCATCTTGCGGACTGCGCCAGAAGTCCATCGTCGACACGCGGTGGACGCAGCCGACCGTGCAGTAGGGCGCGCAGGACTTGGGCGTGGCGAACTCCCGGCGGATGTCGTCAATCGTGTAGGTTTCGAGTGGGACGGCGGGGAAGCCGCGCTGCTGCGAGCAATAGTGAACGAGGCCATCCTCGCAGATGTACAGGTAGCGCGCGCCCGCGCGGCAGCGCCATTCGTTCGGCTCGCCGTCCGCCAGGTTGTCCTGGAAGCTCGTGATCCCCGAGTAGAGATTCTTGAACACCTGCCACGGCCCGTTGATCGCGGCTGAGACCTCGTCGAACACTTTGCGTTCGACGGGGCCGAGCGGCTTCAGCCGGCCCGATCCGTCGTGGATGATGCCGATGGAGGTGGAGAACCCCAGCGCCCTCGCGCGGTCGTTGATCGTCCGCGCGTCCTCGGGATTCTTGATCCCGCCGCCGAGCACCGAGTTGATGTTGACGTCGAACGTCGCGTGGTCGCGCAGGTGTTCGAGCTTCTTGT
>JACPZV010000049.1 GCA_016195295.1 Acidobacteriota bacterium | reverse complement strand
GACGAGGTGACGATTGGGATCGTGCGCGATAAGAAAGAGAGCACGGTGAATGCGACGATCGAAGCCCCGCGTCGGCCGCTGCGCGGTGCGCGACCCGCATAGTCGGGAGTCAGTTCCCGCCTCCCCTTTGTTACCCGCGATGACGGCGATCTTCCCGCTCGAGATGGCGGATCAGCCCCGTCAACATTTTCTCGATCTCCTCATCGTGCTGGCACTAGGCGACACACTCGTCGAGTGAAATGTAGTCGCGGCCCTTCGCCTCCCGCCTCCCGACTCTCGACTAAGAATTCGCGGCTTTTTTCTCGATCGCGTCAGCCGGCGCGATGGCCACGACACTCGCCAGATGTGCCGCGATGATCGCGGCGAGCGCCTGAACGCCTTCCGAGGCTTCAGCGCCGCCGCGGATCTCGGCGGAGAACACACCGATGCAGCCGTCCGCCGACAGAATCGGCGCGACGACGGCGCCGTTGCCGTCGCCGGGGCGGGCGAGCACGATCTGCAGCGTGCCGGAGCGATACGCGGCGGCCGCCGCATTGTCCGCGGACCTCGGCATCGCCTGAATGCGTGAGATCACCTGCGGGCCGTAGCCATGCGTGAGCGCGGGCTGCAGCGTTGTGCCCTCCAGGGTGCCCATCCACACGACGATGCCGCTCGCATCCAGCGCTTCGGCGGCGCGGCCGAGCAGCCGCTCCAACTCCTGGGAATCTCTGACTCGCCCGAAGTCCGTGGCCAGCGCCGCCGCTGTGACCAGCACGGACGAGGCACGGGCCACCGGGGCGTTGACGGGCGTCAGCGGCGCGGCTGACGCGAGCGGCACGCCCGCGGCCTCGGCCGCCTCAGAGGCAGGGACTGCCGCGAACAGCAGCGCGACGACGATCAGGCAAGCGAGCGCGGCCGCGGAGGTGATCGCGAGCGTCTGCCGATCTCGAAGCGCGGCCTCACGCGTCTCGCACGCCTGCCGCTCGGCCGCTCGCGCGAGCTCGACCTGTTGCGTGGCCGTCGCCACCGCGTTCGCGCCGTCGGAGAAAATTGTATCGCCCGCCGTGAGCAGCTGTCCGGACTTCACGAGATCCTGGGCGCGCTTGTCGACTTTTTGAAACTCCGCGATCGCACTCGCGGCCTGCGCGAGCGAGGCCTGCGCGTCGGCGTTGCCCGTCGACTGATGCAGCGCGTCCAGCGCGCCGGTCACGGTGGTCGTGGCGGCCGCGACCTTGGGCGTCCAGAACGCCACGCCCTGACCGGCCGCGACGTAGGCCTGCTGCGCCGCGCGCAAGTCCGACAGCGCACCCGCGGCTTCCCGCGAACGCTGTTCGAATGCGCGCATCGACGAATCGAGCGCGTCGATCTGCGTTTCGTAACGGAAGAATAAGAAGGCGGCGACGCCGAGTCCGATCCACGCGGCAGCGCCCAGAGTCAGTCGTATTGCGCGGGATCGCATGCGAGACCCTTGGGGAGAGTTCAGCGCCGCCAGAGTATCATAAGCGTCCCATGCTCGCGATGGCGATGTCGCTGATCGTGGCGCTCGGCGTGGCACCGCAGGCGGCGCCCCGCGGGGTCACCGTGGCGGGCGTCGTTCAGGATCAAACCGGCGCGGTTCTCCCGGGCGCGCGCGTCGCGCTGATCGCGGCGGGTTCGACGGCCCCGTCGCGGACCGTCGTCAGCGACGCGGCCGGCACGTTTCGTTTCGAGCGCGTGGTTCCGGGCTCTTACGACATTCGCACCGAATTCCCTGGCTTCAATCCGAAGGTGGCACGCTTACGGTTTTTCGACGATGTCCGACTTCATCGGCGCGAGCGCGCCGAGCAGCTGATCCTTCTCGTGCTGGCCGACCTTGAACTTGTCGAGCGCGCCGACGAGATCCTCGACGATCGCGCCGAAGTCGCCGCCCGTGATCCCCATCCCCATGTGCGCGGCCTTCATGCTCTTGCCCTTGTACTTGCAGGGCCCGCCGCTCGCTTCGCAGATCTGGTCGACGAGGTTGCCCTTGAACTTCTTGAGCCGCGCGGCGTCGCCGGCCGTCGCCGCGAAGCGCGCGTTGATACGCGTGTCGGCCGCCACGCGCGACACGAATTCGTCGACGACGGCGGCGATCGCCTTCTTCTTGCCCAGCCGGTCGTAGAGCGACTTTTCCTTCATGTCCTTCATTGTTCCCGGGGCGCCCTGGCCGAGCATGGGCGCGGACGACACTCCCGTGAGGAGACCGGCGATCACCAAGACACCCCACACACTCTTCTTCATAACCTGTCCTTTCGATGAGCCGCCCTCTGGACGCAGTCGACTCTGTCGACTTCTACGCAGCTCGCTGCCATCCGGATTTCGGTGAGGTAGAATCCGTGCGCCGCGGCCGGATGCCATCCGTCCGGCGCGGGCGGTCGTAGCTTCTTATGTGGTTTTTATTAACGGTCGCCGGCCGGGTTGCACGGTCCGCCTGGGTGGAGGACCGGCTCGCCGATCACGCGACGCTGGCGCGCATGGCGAGCGGTGATCACGACGCGCTCGCCGAGCTGTACGACCGCCTGGCGCGCCCCGTGTACTCGCTCGCGCTGCGCATCCTTCGCGATCCCGCTGACGCCGAGGACATCGTGCAGGAGGTGTTCTCGCAGGCATGGCGGCAGGCGGGCCGGTACGACGCCCGTCGCGGCACGGTCGCGGCCTGGCTGCTCACGCTCGCACGCAGCCGCGCGATCGACCGTCTGCGCTCGCGGCGCGCGAGGCCCGACGATGTCGCCGCCGAACCGGATCCGAATATCCCGGACCGCGGAATCGCCGCCGATCTTCAGATCCAGTCCGCGCAACAGGTCGCGCGCGTGCGCGCGGCACTCGAGGAGCTGCCCGCGCTGCAGCGCATCGTGCTCGAGCTCGCGTACTACGAGGGATTGACGCACGTCGAAATCGCCGAGCGTCTCGAACAACCGCTCGGAACCGTGAAGACGCGGATTCGGCAGGCCATGATGCGGCTGCGCGATTCGCTGGCAGGTGCCGTCTAATGGCCACCGACAACGACCTGCACGAGCTGGCGTCGCTCTACGTCATCGGGGCGTTACCGCGCGCCGATCGCGAGGCGTTCGAGGCGCATCTGGCGACGTGCGCGCAGTGCCAGCAGGACGTGCGCACGCTGTCGCCGGTCGGCGAGGCGTTGGCGTACGCGGCGCCCGACGTCGAACCGCCGGCCGATCTGCGGCAGCGCGTGCTCGCGAGCGTCGGCGCGACATCGTCTGCGCGCGGGCGTGCGCGCGCGACGGCCGCGGCTCGTACGACGTCGCCGCTGTGGAGCATGTCGGGTTTATCGGGACTCGCGACGGCCGCGTCGCTTCTGCTTGCGGTCGTGCTCGGCGGGTACGCGGTCCAGCTTCGCGGGCGCGTCGCCTCGCTTGAAGGTCGCCTGGCTCAGGCGTTGGCGCGCGTGGATGCGAGCGAGCGGCTCGTTGCGGAGGCGCGTCGTGCGGTGTCGGACGCGCAGGTCTCGCTCGTCGTGCTCACCGCGCCGGACATGGCGCGTGTCGAGCTGGCCGGTCAGGCGGTCGCGCCGCGCGCCGCGGGCCGCGCGTTCTGGAGCCGATCGCGTGGCCTTGTCTTCACGGCATCAAATCTTCCCGCGCTGCCCGCGGGACGCACGTATCAGTTGTGGGTCGTGACCGCACAAGCGCCCGTGAGCGCGGGTCTGCTGAAGCCGGATCCGAACGGTGCGGTGAACGTGATCTTCACGACGCCATCCGATCTGCAACGTCCCACCGCGATGGCCGTCACGATCGAACCCGATGGCGGCGTGCCTGCGCCGACCGGCGCCATGTATCTCGTCGGAGCGATCGCCGGGCTGTAGGTTGCTGGGGGCTTGGGCTGGTGATCTGCAGGCCGGGTCCTTCCGGACCCGGCTGACTCTTGACCGCGAATCGCTGTCCCGGTCACGATGCTCGCGACGCATGCCTGACCTGGCGCCCGAGGCCAAAGCTCGCGAGCAAATCGATGCGCTCCTCACTGCGGCGGGCTGGACGCTGCAGGACTACACGCGCTTCGACGCTTCTGCGTCTCGCCACATCGCCCTTCGTGAGATTCCCATCACCCGCGGGCGTTGCGACTATCTCCTGCTAATCGATCGAAATCCGGTCGGCGTTATCGAGGCCAAGAAGGCCGGGACGCGGCTGTCGATGGTGGCGGAGCAGTCCGCGTTCTACGGCGCCAATCTGCCCGACTTTCTCCAGCGCCCAATCGGTCCCTTGCCCTTCTACTACGAGTCCACGGGGATCGAGACGTTCTTTCGCGACGCGCGCGATCCTGATTCGCGGTCGCGCCGCGTCTTCGCGTTCCATCGTCCTGAGACGCTGCTCGAGTGGATCGGTGAGGCCGACACGCTTAGGGCTCGGTTGCGCGCGCTGCCTTCGCTGGCCACAGACGGAATGCGCGCCTGCCAGATCGAAGCGATCATCAGTCTGGAGAAGTCGTTCGCGGGTGCGCGTGCGCGCGCATTGATTCAGATGGCGACCGGCGCGGGCAAGACTTACACTGCGTGCGCGTTTATCTATCGGCTCATCAAGCACACCGGAGCCAGACGCGTGCTGTTTCTCGTGGACCGGGCGAATCTGGGCCGGCAGGCGACGGCGGAGTTTCAGCAGTTCATGACACCGGAAGCGGGACGCAAGTTCACCGAGCTGTACAACGTCCAGCACCTTTCGTCGAATCAGCTCGACTCCGTCTCGCGCGTCACGATCTGCACGATCCAACGACTGTATTCAATGTTGCGTGGAGAAGAGCTGGCTGAGGATCTGGACGAGGTCTCGGGATTCGAGCTGGCGGCGGCCGACGGTCGTCCGCGCGACGTAACCTACAACCCCGCGATCCCGATAGAGACGTTTGACTTCATCGTGACCGACGAGTGCCACCGGTCCATCTACAACTTGTGGCGGCAGGTGCTCGAGTACTTCGACGCCTTTCTCATTGGGCTCACCGCCACACCGTCCAAGCAGACGATCGGGTTCTTCGACCAGAACCTCGTGACCGAGTACAACCACGAGCGCGCCGTTGCCGACGGCGTCAACGTAGGCTACGACGTCTACCGCATCAAGACGGAGGTGACCGATCGGGGCGCTACCATCGAGAAGGGCTTCTACATCGACAAGCGCAACAAGGAAACACGCGTGCGGCGCTGGGAACAGCTCGATGAGGACCTTACGTACGGCGCGAATGAAGTTGATCGCTCCGTGGTCGTTCCGTCGCAGATTCGTACGGTCCTGCTGGCATTCAAGAACGCGCTCTTCACGGAGCTGTTCCCCGGCCGGACGCTGGTCCCCAAGACTCTGATCTTCGCCAAAGACGACTCGCACGCCGAGGACATCGTCTCCATCGTCCGCGACGTGTTTGACAAGGGCAACGACTTCGCGAAGAAGATCACGTACAAGACGTACAACGTCGAGACCAAGCGCTACGAAAAATCCGAGACGCTGATTCAGGAGTTCCGCACGTCGCCGCAGCTTCGCATCGCGGTAACGGTGGACATGATCGCGACCGGCACGGACATCAAGCCGCTCGAGTGCCTGGTGTTCCTCCGCGACGTCCGGAGCCGCGTGTACTTCGAGCAGATGAAGGGCCGCGGCACGCGCGTCCTGACGCCAACGGACCTGCAGGCCGTGAGCGGTGCCGACGCTCGCGCCAAGACGAACTTCGTCATCGTCGACGCCGTCGGCGTCTGCGAGAGCGACAAGACGGACTCGCGCCCACTCGAACGCCAGCGCGCGGTGAAGTTTGGTCAGCTGCTGCTGGGCGTCGCGCTCGGCAAACGCGACGAAGACACCTTGACGACGCTTGCCGGACGACTCGCGAGGTTGGACCGCGAGATTTCGGTGGAGGACCGGAGGCAGGCGCAGGAGATCGCAGGCAAGACGCTCGCCGAGATGTCTGGAGCGCTTCTGCGCGCCATCGATCCGGACGCGATCGCCCAGCGAGCGACCGGACGGCTGGGCGCGGCACCCTCCGAGGTGTTGCCCGAGCCGTTCGAGGCCGCGCGGAAGCAACTCGCAGACGAGGCGTGCGCGCCGTTCGACAAACCGGCGCTGCGTGATCTCCTCGCGCAGGCCAAGCAGTCGGCCGAGCAGACCATAGACACCGTCACGATCGACGCCGTCGTCTCGCAGGGTTTCGACGCGGCCGCCAAGGACAAGGCCGAGAGCCTCGCAACCAGTTTCCGCGCGTATATAGAGGAGCACCGCGCGGAGATTGCCGCGCTGCAGATTCTCTACAGCCGGCCGTACAAACAGCGGCTGACCGAGCCGATGCTGAAGGAGCTGGAGCGGAAGCTGCGCGACACGAACGCGACGTGGAACGAGGAGATGCTCTGGAAGGCGTTCGCGACGACGGCACCGCAGAAGGTGAAGGGACGCTCGGCCGTCAACCGGTTCGCGGATCTCGTTCCGCTGGTACGGTTCGCGCTCGAACAGCAGCCCGTACTTGAGCCGTTCGCCGAATCAGTGAGCGCGAGATTCGAGCGCTGGCTCGCGCAGAAGAAGGCGAGCGGCGTCGTCTTCACCGATGATCAACGCGCGTGGCTCGAACTGATCCGCGACCACATCGCGACGAGCCTGAGCATCGAGCCAGAAGACTTCGAGTTCTCGCCGTTCAATCAGCGCGGCGGCCTCGGTCGAGCGTCGCAACTTTTCGATGACTTGCCCAAGCTGCTCGATGAACTCAACGAGGCGCTCGCGGCATGAGTGTCTCAACCCAGCAACTGCCGGCTGGCTGGACACGCACGCGGCTGGACGCGGTCTGCGAGGTGGTTCTTGGCCAATCTCCACCTGGCAGGTCGTACAACGTCGATGGCGAGGGACTCCCGTTCTTTCAGGGAAAGGCCGAGTTTGGTGACTACTATCCAACGCCGGTCAAATGGTGTTCGGCGCCAACGAAACTCGCAGAGCCGGAGGATGTGTTGATCTCTGTTCGCGCTCCGGTTGGGCCAACTAACATTTGCCCGTCGAGAGCGTGCATCGGACGTGGACTGGCAGCGATCCGTCCGCGCGATGGCATGCCGTCGCGATACGTGCTTTACGCGCTGCGGGCCAGCGTTGCTCGTCTGAGAGAGATGGCGACCGGTACTACGTTCGAGGCCGTGAGCGGCAGCGAGTTGCGGTCTCACATCATCGCAGTCGCGCCGCTAGATGAACAGAACTGGATCGTGGCGGAGATCGAGAAGCAGTTCACACGGCTGGAGACAGGCGTGGCGGCGCTACAACACGTGCAGGCAAACCTCAAACGCTACCGCGCCGCTGTGCTGAGGGCCGCGTGCGAAGGTCGACTGGTCCCAACCGAAGCCGCACTGGCGCGAAAGGAAGGACGGTCCTACGAAACCGGCGAGCAACTTCTGGCGCGCCTCCTCGTTGAGCGTCGCCAGAAATGCGCTTGCCGCAGCAAGTACAAGGAGCCGGTTTCCGCCGACAACGCTGAGTTGTTTCCCCTGCCGGAAGGATGGACGCGGGCCAGCTTAGGTCAACTCTCATGGGCGTCGTCATACGGAACGTCGGCGAAGTGTGCTTACGAAAGCGACGGGCCTCCTGTGCTTCGAATCCCGAACATTTCGGCCGGCCGGATTGACTTCACCGATCTGAAGTTTGCCAACGCGAGCGAACTGATCTCCAAGGGCGAGGAATTGGCACCTGGCGATCTCTTGATAATTCGAACGAACGGCAGCAAGAGTCTCATTGGCCGGTCGGCTGTCGTCGGAGAAAAACCAACACGGCCAACTACCTACGCCTCGTATCTGATTCGGTTTCGCTTGATTGAACCGCCTTCACTCTTTGCTTGGGTGGCCGCAATTTGGGACTGCGGGTTCTTGCGCAACTGGGTTGAACGTCGAGCTGCTACGTCGGCGGGCCAGCACAACGTGAGCATGAGCGTCCTGAGCGCGTTGCCCATTCCTGTTCCGCCTTCGGCCGAGCAGGAGCGGATCGTGACTGAATTCGAACGTCGGTTGAGCATCATCGAAGAGCTTGAAGCGGTCGTGGCTGCCAACTTGCAACGCGCCACGTGTTTGCGCCAATCGATCCTCGAGCGCGCATTCAGCGGACGCCTGACGTCGGCAGAACCTTTCGAGCGATCCCGTGGCGCAGATGTACTAGACTGACGCGCATGGCCGCGATTCCTGCCGAGATCAATCCGGCGCTTCTCATCTGGGCTCGCGAGCAGAGCGGCTACTCGCCCGAGTTGGTCGCGAAGCGTCTCGACGTGAAGCTCTATCGCCTCGAGGCGTGGGAACACGGCGAACGCAAGCCAACGGTTCGCCAAGTGCAGGAGCTCGCGAAGTACTACCACCGGCCATTCGGCGTCTTCTTTCTCCCGCAGCCGCCCACGATTCAGCCGCTGGCCGCCGAGTATCGACGACTCCCCGGCGTTCGGCCGGGCGTCGAGTCGCCCCAGTTCCGGTACGCGTTCAGGGTCATGTCGCAGCGACGCGAGGTCGCGCTGGAGCTCAACGAAGAGCTCGGCGTTTCTGTTCCTGAGTTCAGTACAGCTGCGCACATCGCCGAAGGTCCCGCGGCGGTGGGGACGCGGCTGCGAGCGCTGCTGGGACTGACCGTAGAAGAGCAACTGGGATGGCGAGACGAGTGGCAGGCGTGGCGCCGCTGGCGGTCGGCGGTCGAAGACACCGGCGTCCTGGTGTTCCAGTTCCCGAAAGTGCCGCTCGACGAGGCACGAGGTGTCTCGATCCTTCAATTCCCTCTGCCCGCCGTCGGCGTGAACAGCAAGGAGTGGGCGCCGGGCGCGCGCATCTTCACGCTGCTCCACGAACTGACGCACGTCGCCCTCAGCCTCGGACGCGAGGAGGAGGTCGCGCTTCGCGAGCGTCGCGACGACGCCGAGTGGGCGGAAGTCGAACAGTTCGCCGAGGAGGCGGCGAGCGAGGCCATCATTCCTGGTGACGCCCTTGCCACAGTCCGTCGCACGGTCCCCGGCTCTCGAGACGCATGGGATCGCCTGAACGTCCGCGCGCTCACCAATCGTTTTCGAGTGACGCCGCTTGCGATGGCAACCCGCCTCCGCCGGGCGGGAGCGATGACGTGGGACGACTACCGGCGCTGGAAAGCTGCCTGGACCGACTACATCTCCAGCCTCAAGCCACGCAAAGGCGGCTTCGCCAGCCCCGTCGACAAGACACTCGGACGAGGCGGTCGACCGTTTGCGCAACTCGTGATCGAGGCGCTCGACAGCAATCGCATCACGGCCGTGGACGCGAGCCGCTACCTCGACCTGCGATTCGATCACATCGAGAAGCTGCGAACGGAACTGCATTCCGATACGGCCGGCGCCGGCATCGACGACGGCGCGTAGCGGTCAGCCGATGTACTCGCTTGACACCAGCGTCTTCATGAATTGGCAGGCGAGGTACTATCCGCTCGACGTGTTCCATTCTCTGGAAGTGAAGATCGACGAGATGATTGCCACCGGTGAGGTGGCCGCGGTTCAGCCGGAAGGCGCAGAACAAGATTCAGGACCCGGCGAAACTGCAGCGCCTCATCATCGAGCTGATCGACAAGGAACAGTGGTCGAGCCTCTCAGCCGACGTGAAGGGCGACGCGTATGAAGGGCTGCTGCAGAAGAACGCCGAGGACGTGAAGGGCGGCGCCGGCCAATACTTCACGCCGCGCGCGTTGATCGCCGCGATGGTCGACGTCATGGCGCCGCAACCCGGGCTAACGATCTGCGATCCCGCGTGCGGCACCGGCGGCTTTCTGTTGGCCGCGCACAACTACCTGGCCGCGAATCCGCGACTCGACAAGGAACAGAAGAAGCGTCTCAAGAGTGGCACGCTGTTCGGCATAGAGCTGGTCGATGGCGTGACGCGCCTGTGCGCCATGAACCTGCTGCTGCACGGCATCGGCAGCGAATCAGACAAACAGTTACCGGTGGAGACGCGAGACGCTCTGGCCAGCAAACACGGCGAGTACGACATCGTCCTCGCCAATCCGCCCTTCGGCAAGAAAAGCAGCGTCACCATCGTCAACGAAGCGGGAGAGCAGCAGAGGGAATCACTCGTCATCAACCGTGACGATTTCTGGGCGACGACCAGCAACAAGCAGCTCAACTTTCTTCAGCACTTCTTCACGATCCTGAAGCAACACGGCCGCGCGGCCGTTGTGCTTCCGGACAATGTGCTGTTCGAAGGTGGCGCCGGAGAAACGATTCGACGGGAACTGTTGAAGCAGGCGGACGTCCACACACTGCTACGCCTACCGACGGGGATCTTCTACGCGCAGGGTGTGAAGGCCAATGTGCTCTTCTTCGACAGGAAGCCCGCGCGAGAGAAGCCGTGGACGGAGCGGCTGTGGATCTACGACCTTCGGACGAACCTGCATTTCACGTTGAAAGAGAATCCGCTGAAGCGCGCGGATCTCGACGACTTCGTCAAGTGCTACAACCCGAAGAACCGCCACAACCGGCAGGAAGCAGATCGATTCAAGAGCTTCACGTACGACGAGCTGCTCAAGCGCGACAAGCTAAACCTCGACATCTTCTGGCTGAAGGACGAGTCGCTTGAAGAATCGGCCAACCTGCCGGCCCCCGAGCTCATCGCCGCGGAAATAGCCGAGGATCTCGAAGCGGCTCTCGAGCAGTTCGCAGCGATCGCCGAAGACTTGAAACGCTAGCGCCAGCCACAACGCTCGGCTGATAGCCTCGCGCTACGTGCACATGAAGTCGCCGCCAATGTTATTTCAACCCGATCGCTCATTCGACTTCATCGACGAGCGCCTGCGATTCGCTGAGCAGCGCTTCGCGCTCTTTTTGTCCCGCGAGCACGATGATCATGCCGTGCGGACCAGGGCGATCCACGAACGCGGTTCTTCCGATCAATCCGCCGATATCGGAGTCGGTGAGGAACGGCGCGTAGAACATCGTGTGCGGGAAGTTACGCGTCAGCGCGCCGTTTTCCAGCATGTACGTCGCCGGCGACAGCATGTACGCGATGCCCGGCCGCGACGGCGGGCGATACAGTCCCTCCTCGAAGCCTTTCGCGATCTGACGCTCGACGTCTTCGTCGGTCGCTCCCTTCAATCGCATCGTCGCATCGTCGGCAAAGGCCGGCAGGATCGTGCGCGTGCCTTCCTCGTCGAAACACACTGGATAGAAATTCCCGCCGCGGCGGCTGACAAGACACGTGAACGGATTCGTGCCCTGCTGCGCCTTCACGTAACCGGTCGGTTCGAGGACGAGCACCGAGGCGCTGGCGCGCAAATCCCTCGGCAGCGCGTTGACCGCGAGGCGCAGCTCGAGATCGCGCGCCAGCGTCAGGACTTTTCCTCCAGCTTGCTGATGATCGTACGTCGTCGACCCGACGCCGGACGTCTGCGCGGCGGCCGGAAGAGCGACGAGCATGGCGAGGAGCGCGCTCGCGATCGAACACGCCCGCGATCGTCTGTTGGTGCTCATCATTGTGTTCTCCCAGTCGGCACGTGGCTTCGCGCGGTGTGCGCGGCCACGGTCAGCATCCGAAAGACCTTCCACATCGCGGCCCACTCTTTCGCGCTCATCGACGATCGAAGGTGTTCCTGCGCTCGGCGCCAGGCGGGCTTCGCTGCCGCGAGCCGTTTCTGTCCGGTGACCGTGAGGACGTACCGTCGCTCGCGTCCATCTTCGGCGCCCGTCGTTTCGATCCAGCCTTTGTTTTTCAGCAGTTTCAGATTCCTGGACAGCGTCGTCTTGTCGAGCGCGAAGCGGTGGCCGATGGCGGCCTGACTGCACGATCCCTGCGAGCCCAGCACCGACAGCAGCGCGAATTGCGTCCCTTCGATCTGGTTGGATCGCAAATGGCCGTCGTACAGCTGCGTCACCACCCGCGCGGCGCGACGCACGGTCGCGCACGCGCACGGGAAGTCGATCAGGGCGTCACGCCCTGCAGTCTCTGTCCTTCGGCGCATTGGCCGGCTCCGTGATCAGCATGCGCAACGGCGTCAACGGGCCGAGCGCGATGTAGTCGAAGGTCACAAGGTTGGCTTTCGCGAGCGGCAGCCCGTCCATCAGCGCCTTGGCCTCGGCGACCGTCGCGCAATTCAGGATGAATACGACGCCGCGGCCGTCGCTCCGCGCGTACCACTGCTGGATTTTTCCATCGAGGTACAACTTCACCGTGTCGCGCACTTCATTCGGCATCACTTTCATGATGTCCGCGCGCTGCGCGTCGGTCTTCACGGTCAAGGTCGTCAGGATTCCCGTGGTCGGTGCCGGCGCGGGTGCCGGCGCCTGGGCGCTGAGGCGCGCTGAGGCCGGGACGGCGACCAGGGAGGCGAGCAGAACAGCGACGAGCCGGCGGGACACGAGATGCATAGGCACTCCTGAAAAGTAGTAACGACAACCAAGAATGTAGTATATACAACTACCACTGGCGATCAAGAGGCTAGAGGCTAGGGACTGGAAGAGCAATCCCAGCCACCAGCCACCAGCCACCAGCCACGACAACGTTTTCCGTCTCCGCCTCGTCTGACGTCCCATGGACGTCCTGCTCACCGACCTTCGGTACGCCATTCGCCTCCTGCGGAAGTCGCCCGGCTTCACCGCGATCGCCATCGCCACCCTCGCGCTGGGCATCGGCGCCAACAGCGCGATCTTCTCGACCATTGACGCGGTTCTGATTCGCGCGCTGCCGTACGCCACCCGGATCGCGTCGTGATGGTCTGGGAGGACGTGTCCGCGATGGGCTTCGCGCGCAACACGCCGGCGCCCGGCAACTACAACGACTGGGTCACGATGAGCCAGTCGTTCGCCGGCATGGCGGCGCCGCGCGGCGCCGCGGCCAGTCTCACCTCGGACGGATCGCCCGAGGCGCTGGTGGGGCGGCGTGTGACGCCGAATTTCTTCGGCGTCCTCGGCGTGGCGCCCGTCATCGGCCGCACGTTCACGGAGGACGAGAATCGAACCGGCGCGCCGGTGGTCCTCATCAGCTACGGCCTCTGGCAGCGGCGGTACGCGGGCGATCGCGCAATCCTCGGCCGCACGCTGTTGATGAACGACAACAACTACGAAGTGATCGGCGTCATGCCGCGCGGTTTCGTCTTCCGCAACCGCAACATCGACTACTGGGTGCCCATCAGCTTTCCTCCGGCGGTCGCGGTCGACCATGGATCGCACTACCTGAACGTCGTCGCGCGACTGAAGCCGGGCGTGACCGTCGAAGCCGCGGACGTGGACATGAAGCGCGTGGCGGCCGAGTTGCGGCGGCAACACCCCGGCACGAACGCCCGCGTGGGCGCCGTCGTCGTGCCGCTCAAGGACGACCTCCTCGGCAGCACGCGCCTCGAGCTGCTCGTCCTGATGGGCGCGGCCGCCGCCGTGCTGTTGATCGCGTGCGCCAACCTCGCGAGCCTGCTCCTCTCGCGCGCGGTGGGACGCCGCGGCGAGCTCGCCGTGCGCACGGCGCTCGGCGCGACGCGCGGGCGGCTCGTCCGGCAGATGCTGCTCGAAGGCGTGGTGCTGTCGCTCGCGGGCGGGATCGCGGGCCTCGCTGTCGCACGCGTTGGCGTCTCCGTCGTTGCGCGGTTGACGCCGATGGGATACGCGTCGGGCAGCGCGGCGATCCTCGACGGCCGGCTGATGGCGTTCACGCTCGGCGTGTCGATCCTCACCGGTCTGTTGCTCAGTGTCGTGCCCGCGATCCACGCCGCGCGCGGATCGCTGCGTGACGCGCTCCAGCACGGTAGCCGATCGGCGGTCGGGGGACGCGCCCGTCTCACGCGTGACGCCCTCGTCGTCGCGCAGGTCGCGGCCGCCCTCGTCCTGCTCGTCGGCGCCGGCCTGATGCTGCGCACGCTCGCGAATCTCCGCGCGATCGACATCGGGTTCCGGCCGGAACGTCTGTTGACGCTGCGCACATCGCTGCCGCGCGCGCGGTACACCGATTCCGCCAAGCGCATGGCGTTTTTCGATCGCGTCGTCGCGCAGGTGCGCGCGTTGCCCCGCGTCGAGGACGCGGGATACGGGTCGAACTTGCCGTTTGCGGCGAGGGGCAACACGACGTGGTTCCAACTCGAGGGTGTCACGCTGGATCCGAACGATCCCGGTGACGCGCTGTTGCGCAGCGGGACGAACGGCTACCTGAAGACGCTGGGCGTGCAGCTCACCGAAGGGCGCGTCTTCGACGACCGTGACGCGGCGGACGGCCCGAAGGTCGCCGTCATCAACGACACGATGGCGCGCAAGTACTTCCCTGGCGCGTCGGCGCTCGGACATCACGTGCGCATCAACCCGAATCAGCCCTTCCACACCATCGTCGGCGTCGTCCGCGACGTTCGCGAGCGCGGCTACGAGCTGGAGATGAAGCCCGGCATCTACCTGCCGTACGCGCAGGCGCCGACGACGTGGGCCGTGCCCGAGAGCCTTGTGCTACGCTCGAGAACCAACCCCGCCGATCTCGCGGAGCCGGTGCGCCGGATCATCGGCAGCGTCGATCCAGATCAGCCGGTGACCGCCGTGCGGACGATGGACGACATCATCGACCTCGACGTCGCGGATCGGCAGCAGCAGATGCGCTTACTGAGCGCGTTCGCGAGCCTCGCGCTGCTGCTCGCGTCGATCGGCTTGTACGGCGTGCTGTCCTACGCGGTCACGCAGCGCAGCCGCGAGCTCGGTCTGCGCATGGCGCTCGGCGCCAGCGCGGGATCGCTCATGCGGATGGTCGTCGCGCGCGGGCTCGCGCTGACGGCCGTCGGACTGACGCTAGGCCTCGTGTTGGCGTGGATAGGCGCGCGAACGCTGCAGAGTCTGCTGTACGGCGTGACGGCCGCTGATCCCGCCACGTTTGCTGCTGTCGTCGGCGTTTTAGGCGCGATCGCGTTGGCGGCGTGCTATCTGCCGGCGCGCCGCGCCTCGTGCGTGGATCCGATGGTCGTGTTGCGGGAGGAGTGAGAGTCTCGTAGCGCGAGGCTTTCAGCCGAGCGTCTCAGCTCGCGTCAAGGCTCGCCCCGCGCGTCTTAGGGGGAGCCGAGAAATAACTTGTACAGAATTCGCTTGAAGCGTACGCTCGCAGTCGATGGGAACGCGGCTGACTGCGGAAGAACGCCGTTGGGTGAAGGTGCTGACGACACTGAATGAGGCGCAGGCGCGCTGGTT
>JACPZV010000372.1 GCA_016195295.1 Acidobacteriota bacterium | reverse complement strand
TTTACATCGACCGTCAACGCCGAGCTGTCGATCGGCGCGGTCGAAGAGGCGATTACCGTGACGGGCCAGTCGCCGCTGGTCGATGTGCAGCGATCGGTCTCGCAATCCGTGATGACGCGAGAGACGCTGGACACGATTCCGACCGGCAAAGATCCCTTCGCGGTCGGCCAGCTGATTGCCGGCGTGACGACGTCGACGCCCGACGTCGGCGGCACCCAGATCATGCAGCAGCCGACGCTCCAGGTGCACGGCTCCTCGAACAACGACAACGTGTTCATGGTCGACGGCGTGCAGATTCAGCACATGGGATTCGGCGGCAACCAGACCGGGTTCTACTTCAATGACGGGCTTATGGAGGAAATCAGCTACCAGACGAGCTCGTTGACGGCGGAAGCGCCCGTCGGCGGCGTGCAGATCAGCATGATCCCGCACGACGGCGGCAACACCTTCCACGGATCCGTCTTCACGACTGCAGCCAACACCGACATGCAGGCCAACAACCTCGACGCCGACCTGGTCGCCCTCGGCTTAAAGGCGCAGAACCGTGTGCAGAGCGTCTACGACGTCAACGCCACGCTCGGCGGTCCGATAAGAAAGGACCGCCTGTGGTTCTTCGGCACGTTCCGGCGCTGGAGCGCCAACAACTATCTCGGCAACACGTTCACGTCGACCGGCGATCAGGCCATCGACGACCAGCACATCTCGGACGCCACGATCCGGCTCACGTGGCAGGCGTCGAGGCGCAACAAGGTTTCGCTCCACTACGACCGGAGCATCAAGTGGCGCGGCCATCGTCCGAACAACTGGCTGAGCGCCAGCATCAACGACCCGATTTCCGACGTCGTGCAGACGACGCAGCTGAACTACATCGGCGAGATCAAATGGGCGTCGCCGCTCACGAACCGGCTGCTGGCCGACGCGTCGATCTTCACGCTGCCGGTGAACTACACGCTCGGATTCGAGCCCGACGCGGCGCCCGACGCGATCGCCACCTTCGATCAGATTCGCTCGACGATCGGCGGCGTTTCTCCGCGCATGGACACGAATTCGGCGCGCATGTTCACGTATGCGGCCAGCGTGTCGTACGTGACCGGGTCGCACAGCCTCAAGGCCGGCACGCAGGTGCGGACCGGCTGGTCGCAGGAGCTGTTCACGATGCGCGGCGACATCCTGCAGATCACCAGCAACGGCGCGCCGAATTCGGTGCGGCTGGTGAACACGCCGAGCGGCCACAGGGAAAACGGCGTCAACGCCGCGCTCTACGCGCAGGATTCGTGGCGCGTCGGCCGGTTCACGCTGAATCCCGGCGTGCGGTACGAGCGATTCGTGATGTCGATTCCCGCGCAGGGCGCAGCCGCCGGTACATGGGCGCCCGCCCGCGACTTCGCCGCGCAGGACGGGATTGTCAACTGGAACACCGTCTCGCCGCGGCTCGGCGTCTCGTGGGACGCGTCGGGCGACGGCCGCACCGCGGTGAAGGGCGGCGTGAGCCGGTACGATCGACTCGAAGGCGTCACGATCATCCAGCCGCTGAACCAGCTGAACATCGCCTTCCAGACGTGCCCGTGGAGCGACGCGAACAGCGATCTGATCGCGCAGCTGAGCGAGATCGCCGCTTCGCGCTGCAGCGGATCGCTGCAGCCGAGCCTCGGGAACGTCGACCCCAACCTCGCGCGTCCGCATCAGTGGGAATACACCGTGATGGTGCAGCGGCAGATCGGCAGCAACACGGCCGTCAGCCTTGGATACTACGGTCGCCGGTTCGGGGATCTCTACACCACGGTGAACGCCGCGGTTCCGCCGTCCGCGTACCTGCCGGTCACGATTGCGAACCCGCTGACGAACCAGCCGATGACGGTCTATAATCAGGATCCCTCGACGCGCGGCGCGGTCCGCAACCTGTTGACGACCTTGCCGGACCTCGAGCAGCACTACAACGGCGTCGAGGTGCAGATGAACACGCGTCTGAGCCGCGCGACCGCGTTCGGCGGACTGACCATCGGCCGCGACTACGGCGATCAGGACAGCGGCGATCTGAACAACCCGAACAACGGGATCAACAACCGCGGCGCGGTCGGCTTCGACTCGACGTATCAGATTCGCGGCGGCTTCTCCTATCGGCTGCCGACGGACCTGCAGATCTCGGGATCGATTCGCGAGGCGACGGGGTTGCCGCAAACACGGACCTACGTGGTGACGACTTCGGTCGTGCCGGGGCTCACACAGGTGACGCAGAACGTGCAGGCGGCCCCGAGGGGCGACTTCCGGTACCCGTGGGTGAATCTCGTCGACTTGCGCATCGCGCGCAGCTTCAGAACCGGAAGCGTGCGGTTCGAGCCGACCATCGATGTCTTCAACGTCTTCAACAACAACGCGGTGACGAGCGCGGTGACGACCATCGGTTCGTCGCTCGGGCGTCCGTCCGCCATCGTGATGGCGCGGCTGCTCCGCGTGGGGGGCCGCATCACGTTCTGAACCAGACGATCGGCGCGAAACACCGTTCACGGAGGATCCACACATGAAGATGACGTTCTTGCTGCTCGCAGGCCTCGCGGTCGCTCAAGTCCACGCGCAGGACAACCTCACCACGACGAACGTCCAGCGCTATTACATGCCGGTGCGCCTGTTCCTGCAGGCCGCCGCCGACGTCATGCCGGCCGAGAAGTACAGCTTCAAACTCGCCCCCGAACAGATGGATTTCGGCCAGTGGATCAATCATTCGACCGAGCGCAACTACCTGGATTGCTCGACGCTGCGCGGGGAGCCGAACCCGATGCCGAAGGCCAAGACCGACCTGCTCAAGAGCAAGGCCGACATCATCAAGAACCTCAAGGAATCGTTCGACTATTGCGATGCCACGTTTGCCAAGCTCGACGATCAGAAGATCCTCGCGTCGCCGCAGATGGTCGCGTCGTTCCTGCACACCTCCGTCCACAACAACGAAATCTACGGCAACATCGTCGGCTATCTCCGCGCGAACCACATCGTTCCGCCGTCAACGGCAATGGTTCAGGAGATGATCAAGGCCAAGAAGACGCCCGATCAGATGTTCAAGGAGATGATGGACAAGTACAACAAGAAGTAGCGCGCTCCAGTGACGGGAGCGCTATTCCGATCGGAGCGCGTGCATCGGGGGAATCGACGCCGCGCGGCTGGCGGGGATCAGCGCCGCGACGAACGCGCACAGCGTCAGCGAGCCGGCGGCCACGGCCAGGGCGACCGGATCCCAGAACGTCACGCCGTACAACTGCGTGGCAATCAGACGGCCGGCGCCGATCGCCAGCGGCACGCCGAGAATCAGCCCGAGCGCCACGCGCGTAAACGCGCTGCGCAGCACGAGGTTGAGCACGGCGCCGCGGTCGGCGCCGAGCGCCATCCGGATGCCGATCTCGTTCATGCGCTGCGCCACGGCATACGCGGTGACGCCGTACAGGCCGATGGCGGCGAGCAACAGCGACACGCCGCCGAAGAGTCCCGCGAGGCTCGCGACGGCGCGCTCCTGATCGAAGGACAGCTCCACCTGCTGCTGCAGCGTCCGCACGCTCGTGAGCGTCAGATTCGGATCGACCTCCGCCAGCACTTTCGTCACGAGCGGCTCGACCGCGCCCGGCGCCATCTTCGTGACGAGCATCAGCCCGCCGATGAAGTGCGACTGGAACTCGACGCGCGTCATCCCGCCGCTCGGGTAATTGACGTTCTGTGCCAGCGGCACGTAGAACATCGGCTGCGCGGGACGACGAAGCCGGAAGCTCGCGAACTTAGCGTCGCGCACGACGCCGACGATGGTGAACGTGCCGACGTTTTCGGGCTCGTCGAGGCCGAAGTGCTGGCCGATCGGATCTTCGTCGCTCTTGAAGAATCGTTTGACGAACGCCTCGTTCACGATCGCGACCGGCGCGGTCGTTTCGTTGTCCGCCTCCGTGAACGCGCGGCCGCGCATCATCGTCATGCCGAGGTTCTGGAGGTAGTGCGCGCTCACGCGATCCCACGATGCGCCGGCGTTGTCGCGGGCCTGGGCGGCGGATGACCCGCGACGAGAATCCCCTCGCCCCAGTTGTCCGTCAGCGGGTTGTAGAGCGCGAGGCCCGCTCCCTGGACGCCGGGAATGCGGTTCAGCCGCTCTTCCAGCGTGCGGTACATCGCCGTCACCTGCGGGACG
>JACPZV010000371.1 GCA_016195295.1 Acidobacteriota bacterium | reverse complement strand
GAACCCTAGTCCGCACACTTCAATGCGAAATGACAGGAACTCTCGTCGTGATACCCGACCGCGTGGAGCGGATTGTGCGTTACCTTAAGGCGGTTCTCATAGGACTCACGACGTTGGCGCGGGTCCTGGAAGCGATGGCGGCGTAACACACTCTTGAGCGTTCTCAGTGCGTTCCGCGTGGAACGACGATCGAAGATCAAATTGATGTCTGAAAAAAAGAAGTCGCTTGCCAGCCATGAAGTCGTAACTCTTGCGGTCTACCTCCTTGGAGGAGAGACCAAGCGAGTAGACACAGAGGACGTTGCCGTCAAGGCTAACGAGTTAGCGCCCGGCCGTTTTGCTTGGAAGAAGTACCGCGATCAAATCAACATTGAATTGATCCGTGTGTATCTGTCCGTCGCCAAGAAATCCTCGATGGGCCGATATCTCGTTGGTTCGGGCAACACAGGTTGGATGCTTTCACAACGGGGCCTCGAATTTGCCAGAGCGCGTGCGAGCCGTCTCGCTGGCCAAGATCTCTCACGACCAGCGCTGGACACAAAGACGCAGGGCTGGATTCGTCGGGAGCGCGCTCGGCTGCTGACAGACGATGCGCATCAGCAATTCGTGCAGCGCGGCGTCGACGGAGTGAGTCGACAGCAGGCAGAGGCTTTTTTTCGTCTTGACGCTTACGTGACTGGCAAGGCACGCCAGACAAAAATTCTCCGAGTGCTGAACGTCTTCAACGACGACCCTGAGCTCGGCGCGACTGTCCGAGCGCTCGCGTCAAAAATACAGGAGCCGACCAATGGCAACTGAGCCGAAGATTTTTGTCCGGAGCCATGTCGCTCGTGACTTGTTGCAGAACGCGGTCCTGTTCAAGACCGACAAACTGGTCGTCTGGGAATACGTTTCGAACAGCCTTCAGTACGTCGATCCGGGGACGAATCCCGTGGTCCGCGTAATGCTTGACAGCAAGAACAAGCGAATCACCGTATCTGACAACGGTCGGGGCATGGATCTCGGTGGGCTACGGAACTTCTTCGTTATGCACGGCGAAAACGTTGACCGCAAGGAGGGTCGAGCAGGCCGTGGCCGCTTCGGAACCGGAAAATCCGCCGCCTTCGGCGTCGGCAGCCTACTGCGAATTACCACGGCCCGTCACGGCAAACGATCGAAAGTCGAGTTGACCAAGGCGGACATCGATGCGATGACCTCGGAAGATGCCATCCCAGTCAAGATCGTCGAAGCGGAGGTTTCAACTCTTGCCCCCAATGGAACGAAGGTCGAGATCGAAGGCGTTCATCTGAAAGCGTTCGATCAGGCCGGGATCATCAAGTACATCGAACGACATCTTGCGCACTGGCCAAAGAACACAACAGTCTTCGTAAACAATCACGAATGCGAGTACGCGGAACCTCCGGTGTCCGAAGAGTTCCGCTTCCGACCCGAAGGTCCATTGAAAGCCAGGCTTGGAGACATCGAGCTTACGATCAAGATCTCGAAGGTGCCCCTCGAAGAGGATCTCAGAGGAGTCTCGATTTACAGCCAGGGCCTATGGCACGAGACAACGCTAGCCGGAAATGAAGGACGTGAGATGGCCCAGTACATCTTCGGCGAGATCGACGTGCCGGCACTTGAAGAGGACCAATCTCCGATTCCGCCGTTCGATCTAAGTCGATCAATGAGGCTTAATCGAGAGAATGCCCTCGTGCAAGCCGTGTACGCGTTCGTTGGCGACAAGGTCGATCGCGCGCGTCGTGAGTTGGTGGAGCGTGACAAGAAGCGAAAGGCACTTGAAGACCAAAAGCGATTGGCTCGCGAAGCGGCTGAAATCGCGCGCGTGATCAACGAGGACTTCGAGGAATACCGCAGGCGGCTATTGCGCGCAAAAGCTACGGCCAAGGGTGCGGATGATCTAGGCAAGGCCGGTCCTGGAGCCGGCGACGACTCCGACGACCTTTTGTTCGGTGGCAATGTCCCTGCCCGAAAGACGGAAGACACCGGTGCGCCGGGTTCGAGCGGTGGAAATGGCGACAGTGGTGGTCCGCCACGGGTGTTGAACCCAGCGGTTGAACCTGGAGACGAAAACGACCAAAAACTTGGCAAGCCGGCCGGGGGCCATGGACCGAAGCCTCGTCCCCGAGGTGGTTTCGACGTCACGTTTGATCGGCTCGGGGAGGATTCCCCACGTGCCCACTACTCGAGCGAGAAGCGCCTGATTCATGTCAATCTCGATCACCCTCAAATAGCCGCAGCGCTCGAATCGTCGGGTGTCGATGATCCGGTCTTCAGGCGTCTCGCGTACGAGGTCGCTTTTGCAGAGTACGCGATTGCACTCGCGCAAGAACTGGCAAGCCGCGATGAATACCTGGATCCGACCGATCCGATTGTGGATATCCGCGACACGCTGAATCGCGTCGCGCGTAAGGGCGCCAGGCTCTACGCCTCCTAATTCGCGCACGCGGAGATGCCGATTTCCCGCTATCCCAGGCGCGGCTATCCTCTGGCCCCCGCGTTGTTGCGACGGTGGCTAGACATACCGATACCGAGAGAACTTCGCTGGGCTGCCAAAAGAAGCCAGACTCTGGCGGAACTCAATGCCAGTACATGGCATGTCTGTCCGCAGGCGACTTGTGAGGCTTTAGCCGAAGCCGTGCTCCAGCGAGTCGCAGAACAAAAGCCGCTCATTCTCGCGGCTGCAAATCATCTGAAACTTCCGGAGCTTCCCGCGTCAATAAAGCTGACAGATCTCGAATTGGAGAGCCGAACCCAGAACTGTCTTCGCAAGAGCGATTATGCCCGCAATACGCGAACCCTGTCCGAAACATCAGTGGCTGAACTGTTGCGTTCGAAAGGCTTCGGCACCAAGTGCTTGGTAGATCTCCTGACATCAATCGAGGGTCACATCCGCGCGGACGGAACTCAACGCGACGTGTTACCGCAAGGCGCGGAGGCACCGCCCCGCGCGAACTTGAAGGTCGTTCGTCTGGTAAGGAAGATCGAGCGGACTCAGGGCGTACTCACGATCAGCCGAACCGACCTTAGGTTCGGCGAGTTTGTTCGTTCGGTTGCGCCGGGTGTCGCAACCTTGAAAGAAGCGCTGCAACGACTACGCGCTAATCCGCGCCTCCACGAAGAGCCTGGTTTGATCAATCAACTGCGGCAGCTTCAACTAGCACTCGGTGCCGCGCGCAAGCTCACCTTGGAGGAGGAGTTGGCCTTGGTCGGCGCCGAGCTGAGTGCGCGAGACCGAGACGTTGTCTTCGACAAACTCGGATTCGACGGTCAGGGCGGCTGCACGCTCGAAGAGGCAGGTAACGCGGTCGGGCTGACTCGTCAACGTGTCCAACAGTTGATCCAGAGATTCCTGCGACAAGTTCAAAGTCGTGGACGGATCTACCTGCCTACATTCGATCGAGCTGTCGCGACGGTCAACAGCTTGGCACCTGCCACCGCTGCCGCTGTTGAAGCGCGAATCAAAGATGAAGGGCTCACCACTCGTCCATTCCGTATCGAAGGCGTGCTCGAAGCTGCACGCATTCTCGGTTGCGCTCGCACTTTCGTTTTCGACGAGATCGAAGGGTTACGTCTAGTCCTCAAAGAGGGCCAAGAGGAACTGCCAAGGCAGATTATTTCAACGGCGCGACGCATCACCGAACACTGGGGCCTTGGCCGAATCGCGGACGTATCAGAAGCCATCTCCGAGAAAACTGGACACTTTGTGTCGGAAGCCTTGGTTAACGCCGTCGTGTTGCCGCAAAAGGACTTCCAATGGTTGGATGAATCAGGCGGCTGGTTTTGGCTGACGAGTGTCACGCGAAACAGAGTGGTCAATCAGATTCGGAAGATACTCTCTGCCGTGCCCGCCGTACCGATCGGGGAGCTTCGGCACGGCGTCTCACGACCGCACCGGATGCAAGGGGTTGCGCCGCCCAAGCGCGTTTTGACAGAGATCTGCCGTCGACTGCCTGAATGTGTACTCGACAGAGATGTTGTTCGCAGGAGCGAAGCTCTCGCGCAAGATGAGGACCTGTCCCCCACGGAAGCAGTATTTGCCAGCGTGCTCCGAAAGTTTGGAGGTATCGCTCAACGTCCGGCGCTCGAGGAGGCCTGTCTGGCAGCGGGTGTTGGCCGGCCGATGGTGTGGCGGATTCTCTCGTACGCTCCTTGGATGAGCAAATACGCGACCGGGGTCTACGGATTCCGGGGACTCGATGTAGGTCCTGAGGCAGTTGCACCACTCATACGAAGGGCGGAGCGTCCGCGCACCAATAAGGACTACGGTTGGACGAAGGACGGAAAAATCTGGCTTGCGCTCGAACTATCTGCGGGGATTGTAAACAGCGGTGTGTTCAACGTGCCTGCCGGACTGCGTCCGCATGTCCTCGGCGACTTTGAAATGCGCGACGAGAGCGGCTTGCCTATTGGCCGTATTCGCATCACACAAAACGGATGCTGGGGTCTCCTACGCTTGTTCTCGAGGCGAGGCGGCGAACCCGGCGACGTACTCCTACTCGTGTTCGACCCGGCAACCAAGCAAGTTGAAGCGCGCCTCGGTGGGAAGGATCTATTTGATCAGGCCGGCCAAAACGACGATGCGGCGGATTAGGTTTCAGTGTTTACAGCAATCCCGGTCACCTTGACAGCAATCGGGCCTGACCGGCGCGCCGTCGGGGCCGAAGCCGCGCTGCGTTTCGACACACCAGTACGCGGTCGCGTCGTAGGCGTCGTAAAACTGCGACTCCTCGGGATACGGCATCGACGTCACGTACATGCCCTTGTGGCGAAGGCTCAGGCAGTGCACGCCGGGGGTGAGTTTGGGCGACGTTAGATGTTCCATAAGTCAACTCGAATTGGGTAATTGAGTAGTTGGGTAGTTGAGTAATTTCTTGGAATCGATTCCGGCAATCAATCACCCAATTACCAAATCACCCAATTACCAGATTCACACCGTCTTGATCCCGGCGGCTCTCATCACCGCGCGCTTCACCGCGGTCTTCGCAATCTGCACCTTGTAGACGTTCCCGCTCATCGGCTTCGCTTCGCTGACCGCCGCCTCGCCGGCCAGCGCGGCCGTCGCTTCGCTGAGCGGCTTGCCGGCCAGCGCCTCTTCGGCAGGACGCGAGCGCCAAGGTACGGGCGCGACCGCGCCCAGCACGACGCGCGCCGAGCGAATCGTGTTGCCGGACGTTCCATTCGCTCCGGTCGTTCCATTCGCTGCGCTCATCATGAGGACCACGGTCGCGAACGCCAGCGGCCAGTCGTGCGACTGTTTGTAGCGCACCTCGTAGTGCCCGTGCTTCACGTTGCCCGGCGCCGGCAGAATCACGTGCGTCAGCAGCTCCTCATCGTCCAGGACGTTTTCCTTCAGGACGTTCTGCAGCGTCGGCATCGTGAAGTACTCCGCCGCCGGCACCTCGCGCTCGCCGTTCGGGCCGACGACCCGGAACCTCGCGCCGTACGCGACGAACGGCACCGCGAGGCTCGACGGATGCACGATGTGACTCGGACCGTCGTTGCCGAAGATCGCGTGGTACTGGTTCTCACCGTTGACGGCGAAGCAGCGCGAGCCGCCCTTCTTGTAGCAGACGAACTCCTCGTTGCGAAAGTACCAGCACCGCGGCCGCTGGTTGATGTTCCCGGCGACCGTCCCCTGATTGCGAATCTGCGGCGTGCCCACTTCTCCCGCGGCGGCGACGACGGCCGGATACAGGGCGGCCACCTGCGCGTTCTCCGCCAGGTCGACGATCTTCACCGCAGAACCGATCTTCAAACCGCCGTCGGGCGTCGCGGTCACCGTCGCATCAAGACCTTTGACGTTGACGATGCGGTCGGGCGAATCGATGTAGTCCTTCATCCGCGCGAGCAGGTCCTGGCCGCCGCCGAGCGGCATCGCGATGCCATCGATCTTCAGCGCGGCGACCGCTTCTTTCTCGGTCGCCGGATTCACGTAAGCGAAAGCCTTCACGTTCGTTCTCCTACGCTCGGCTAAAGCCTCGCGCTACACACTCACGCTGGTCGCGCCACACGCCCGCGCTAGTTCGTGCCGCCCGCGCGTTCCTGCTCAAGCGCCGCGAGCACCTTGTGCGGATGGAGCGGCAGGCTGCGAATCGTCGCGCCCGTCGCGTTGCGGACGGCGTTGGCAATCGCCGAGGCCGTGGACACGGTCGGCGGCTCGCCGATCCCGATGACGCCGCGCTCGGGCATGTTGTTGAGCACGATGTCGATCTTCGGCACGTCCGACATGCCGGCGAGCAGATACCACTCCATGTTCGGATTGACCATCTGCCCGGTCACGCGGTCGAGGATGCGATCTTCGAACAGCGCGAAATTGATCGCCGCGATCACGCCGCCGTACGCCTGGCTTTCGGCCGTCAACTTGTCGACGATGAGACCGCAGTCCTGCATTGCGAGAATGCGTTTGACCCGGACGACGCCGGTCTCGATGTCGACTTCGGCTTCAGCGAACTGCACGCCGCTCGTGCCGCTGGACGACAAGCCGTCCTCCCACTTGCCGTCGACCGAGATCGGCTCGGTGCCGATCAGCTTGCAGGCGTCCTTCCAGCTCAGGCCCTTCGAGTTATTTCCCCTGACGAAGACGCGGCCGCCTTCCGCCGCGAGCTGATCGGGCGTGACGCCGAGCGTCGGCGCGACTTTGGCGAACAACTGATCGAGCGCGTTGACTGACGTGGTGCGAATCGCGGGCGTGACGGACGCCGCCGTCGTGCTGCCGCCGGATCCGCCGCTGAACGGATAGATCGTGTCGCCGATCTCCGGCTTCACGGCGCTGACCGGCAGACCGAAGGTCTCGGCCGCCACTATTGCCACTAAAGTGCGGGTCCCTGTACCGATGTCCTGCGTCCCGCACTTCACGACGACGCTGCCGTCCGACATGAGGTCGACGTGCGCCTGCGACCCGCGGCCTGCGCCGCCCCACAGGTGCGCCGACACGCCCATGCCGGTCTTGATCGGCCCAGGCGTCGGATCGCCGGTCGCGTGCCGCTTGTCCCAGCCGAAGCGCTTCGCGCCTTCCTGAAAGTACTTAATCCACTGCGCATTCGGCGCGAGCGGCGGTGCGTTCTTGATGCGGAACTCGACCGGATCCATCTTGACGCGATCCGCGAGCTCGTCCATCAGGATCTCGGTGAGGAAGCAGCCCTGCGGATGACCTGGAGCGCGCATCGCGCGCTGCTGACCGGCGTTGATGTAGACGTCGGTGTGGACGCGGCGACGATTCGGGAACTGATACAGGTACGGCAGCGGGAATCCTGATCCCGCGCCGGCGCCGCCCGTGCCCCAGCTCTGGCCGTCAAACGCCGTCAGCTTGCCGCCGCTCGACACGCCCGCGCGAATCTTCGCGAACGCCGACGGTCGATTCCCGGTGTCGAGGTGCTCTTCCTTGCGATCGAGCATCAGCTTGACGGGCGCCTTCGCGGCCTTCGCGAGCTTCGCGCAAATGATGCCCTGTGAATCTGGCGCGAACTTGCTGCCGAAGCCGCCGCCCATGTATTGGGTGATGACGCGCACGTTGGTCTGCGGAATACCCAGCGCCTGCGCGAAGCCCTGCGCGCACTGGTGCACGCCCTGCGTGGACACCCACGCCGTCAGCTTGTCGCCATCCCACTCGCAGACGGCGCCGTGCGTTTCGAGGCACACGTGCGTGATGACGTGCGTCGAATATGTCTGCTCGACGATGTGGCCGGCCTGCCTGAAGCCGGCCTCGAGATCGCCGGTCTCCGCGCGCTGTCCGGCGCGTGTGTTCGGCTGCGTCGTGCTCCATTTCGGTCCGTCGGCCGCCATAGCCTGCGCTTCACTCGACACCTGCGGCAGCGCGTCGTAGCGCACGCGCACCAAACGCGCCGCGTCGCGCGCGCGCTCCTCGGTGTCGGCGGCAACCGCCGCGACCGGATCGCCTTGATAGTGCACTTCGTCGCCGGGCTTCATGTAGGCGAGCGTGGCCTTGACGCCGGGCGCTTTCTCCGCCGCCGACAGATCGATCGAGACGACCTTCGCGTGCGGGTACGGCGAGCGGACGATCTTGCCGTAGATCATTCCCGGGCGATTGATGTCGTGGGTGTAGCGCGCGCGGCCGGTCACCTTGTCCGGGCCGTCAAGTCGTTTCACTGGCGTACCGAGGAGCGTCGGCTTCTCGGGCCATGAGTACTTAGCCACGACGCACCCCCCCTGCGGACGACGTCGCCGCCGCCATCGCCGCTTCCATCACGCGGACGAACGTGCCGCAGCGACAGATGTTGCCGTCCAGTCCCTTGCGTGCCTGCTCCGGCGTCGGGTTCGGATGCTTCTCGAGGAGCGCGATCGTTGAGACGACGAAGCCCGGCGTGCAGAAGCCGCACATCAGGCCGTCCACGTCGCAGAACGCCTGCTGCACCGGATGCAGCGTGCCGTTGGCGGAAGCGAGTCCGTCGACGGTGCGAATCTGTTTGCCCTGAACCTCGATGGCGAGCGTCGAGCAGGAGTACACCGTGCGGCCGTCCACGATCATCGTGCACGCGCCGCACGCGCCGCGATCGCAGACACGCTTGTTGCCGGTCAGATCGGCGCGATTGCGAATCGCGTCGAGCAAGGTGACGCGCGGCTCGATGCGCAAGTCGATGCGCCTGCCGTTGACCGTCAGCGTCACCGGCACGTCGCCCGGTCCAAGGGCGCGCACGCCGGCCTGCGCGTGGGCCTCGGCGACGCCCGCGGCCGTGACGGCGGTCGCCAGACTGCCCGCGCCGGCCGTCTTCAGAAAATCGCGGCGGCTGAACCCAAAGCCATCTTTCGGAGACATGTCCACGCCCCCTCACAGCGAAACACGGGAGGTCGAATGAGAAAGAATAGCTAATGTCGAGGCTCAGGGCGAAGATTTTTTGAGGATTGCAGAGTTCAGATTTCAGATTCTTGAGACTTCAGACTTCAAACTTCAGACTTCACAGCCCGGCAGCGGCAGCCGCGCGCTGCGCGTTCTCCACGCCGAGCACGATCACGGCGGTGGCGCCGCCGTCCGATCCGCCGCCGTACGCGTACTCGACGTTGATCTTCGCGTCGCTGACGAGCTTCAACGCCGGCGCCAACGCGCCCGGCGCGTTGGGCACCGACGTCGCGATGACGTCCCGCTCGGTCACGTGATGATGATGGTCGCGCAGCACGGCGGCCCCGTGCACGTGATTGTCGACCACCAGCCGGAGCTGGCCGCCGGTGTCGAGTGCCATGGCGAGAATGTTGACGCGCTCGTCCGAGAGGAGGCGACAGACGCCGACGAGCGCGCCAGGATTGTTCGGAAGACGCAGAGAGAGTTCGGTACGAATCATGGGGGAGAGACTATCAGAAGGGCAGGCAAGGCGGGTGGGGCAGGTAGGGCGGGTGAGGCGAGAAGTAGGCCGGGTCCTTTCGGACCCGGCTCATCAGGCGGGTCCACAGGACCCGCCCTACACGTCACGTCAAGCCTCAGACTTCAGGCGAGTATTCGAATCACCACTCGCCTGTTCTGCGCGCGTCCTTCCTTCGTCGTGTTCGGCGCCGCGGGTTTGTCCTCGCCGTAGCTGATGACGTTCATCTTGTGCAGCGGGATGTGGTGCTGCTGGTAGAGATACTGTTTCACCGCTTCGGCGCGTTCCATGCCCAGCTTCTCGTTGAATTCCTTTGCGCCGACGTTGTCCGTGTGCCCTTCGATCTCGAAGTAGATGTTTTTCGGATCCTGCGTCAGTTTCGAAACCAGCTCATCGATCTTCTGCTTGGCGCCGTCGGGCAGATCGGCCTTGCCGGATTTGAAATTGCCCTGGTCCTCGCTCAAGACGACTTCGAAGACGAGGCGACGATTGGCCTTGTCCATCGAGTCCACGCGGCCGCCCACGGCGTTGGCGGCCGAATTGGCCGTGGCCGCCGCGGCGCCTGCCGCGCGCGCCGCGTCGTTCGCGGCCGAGGCCGCCTGTCCGGCCGCCTGCGCCTTCTGATCGACCTCGGAGATCTTGCCCTCGTTCTGGCGCGTCCGCTCCTGCGTGGCTTCGACG
>JACPZV010000370.1 GCA_016195295.1 Acidobacteriota bacterium | reverse complement strand
TCGCGGTCGACGCGAGCGCGCGCGGCAGCCACGTCGGCGTGGCGATCGTCGACGAGCTGCGACGGCGCGCGCGTCGCGAGGCGTTCGAAAAGCTCTGCGCGTTCACGCACGTGCCCGGTTACTTCACGCACATGGGCTTCTCGATCGTGCCGCACACGTGGCTGCCGGAGAAAATCTTCACCGACTGCGTGAAGTGCCCGCAGTACAAGCGATGCGGCCAGTACGCGATGGTGGTGCCGGTCGATTCGGCGTTCGACGCCGTGCGCGGATACGGCGTGCCCACGGCCGCGGCCTTGTCGGCGTAATGACCGTTCCGACCAGTCCAGGCGGCGTGACCACGCCGCGCGGATTCCGCGCGGCGGGCGTCAGCGCGCGGATCAAGGCGAGCGGCGAGCCCGATCTGGCCCTGCTCGTCTCGGACGTGCCCGCGCAGGCGGCCGCCGTGTTCACCACCAACCGCGTGCAAGCCGCGCCGGTCCTCGTCTGCAAGGCGCACCTCGCGAGCTCTCGCGGCATGGCGCGCGCCATTATCATCAACAGCGGATGCGCGAACGCGTGCACCGGTGACGAGGGCCTCCAGGCGGCGCGCGACATGGCCGCGGAAACCGCGCGGGTCGTCGGTTGCCCGCCGGAGCACGTGCTGGTCGCCTCGACCGGCGTCATCGGCGTGGCGCTGCCCCTCGAAAAAATCCGCGCCGGCCTGCCGATCGCGTTTCGCGCGCTCGGCGCCGATCAGGGACCGGCGGCCGCGCGCGCCATCATGACGACCGATCTGTTTCCCAAGGAAACGGCGGCAACGATCGCCATCGGCGCACGCGAGGCGGCGATTGGCGGCATGGCCAAAGGCGCCGGCATGATCGAACCGATGCTGGCGACCATGCTCGGCTTCGTCACGACGGACGCCGCCGTCCCGCAGCGACTGCTGGACCGCGCGCTGCGCGAAGCCGTGGACCAGACGTTCAACGCGATCACCGTGGACGGCGATTCCTCGACCAACGACTGCGTGCTGCTGCTCGCCAACGGCGCGAGCGGCGCGATCGTCGACGAAGCCGCGTACGGGACGTTCGTCGAGGGGTTGACGGCCGTCTGCCGCGAGCTGGCGCTCGGCATCGTGCGAGGCGGCGAGGGCGCGACCAAGCTTGTCACCGTTCGCGTCACAGGCGCGGCCTCGAGCGCCGACGCGCGCAAGGCGGCGAAGGTGATCGCGAACTCGCTGCTCGTCAAGACCGCCATCCACGGCGGCGATCCGAACTGGGGGCGGCTCATTTGCGCCGCGGGCCGGGCGGGTGTCGCGCTCGAGCCGTCGCGTGCGGCGGTAACCATCGGATCGATCGTCCTGTTCAAGGACGGCCAACCCCACGACGAGGCCGCGCCGCAGGCGGCGGAATACCTGAAGGGGAAAGAGCTGACCGTGGGCGTCGATCTCGGATCGGGCAGCGCGGCGTCTACGGTGTGGACGTGCGATCTAAGCGCCGAATACGTGCGAATCAACGCCGACTACCGAACGTAGTTAACCACGGAGGACACTGAGGACACGGAGGAAGAGTCTCTCGGACCAGGTGGTCCAGTACGATTGGACCTCCGTGTCCTCCGTGACCTCTGTGGTGGAACTTCATGCCTGACGCGACGATTACGAAGCGCAAAGACTTCCTCTCCGTCCTCGACTTCGACGCGACCGATCTCGAGCGCTGCCTTCGTCTCTCGGCGCGGCTGAAGGCGGATCGCGCGCTGGGCCGTCACGCGTCCACGGCGGATGCGCTCGGCGGACGCCACGTCGCGATGTTGTTCGACAAGCCGTCGCTGCGCACGCGAACCACGTTCGAGATCGCCATTCGCGAGCTGGGCGGTCATCTCGTCGCGCTGCAGCCGGACGTTGCGCTTGGGCGGCGCGAGCCGGTGGCCGACGTCGCGCGCAATCTGGAGCGCTGGGTGGACGCGGTCGTCATCCGGACGTTTTCACAGTCTCTCCTTCAGGAGTTTGCGACCGCGGCCACGCGTCTTCACGTCGTCAACGCGCTGACCGATCAGGAGCATCCGTGTCAGGCCATCGCGGATTTCCTCACGCTGCAGGAGCGCTTCGGTCAGTTGCGCGGTCGGACGATGGCGTACGTCGGTGACGGCAACAACGTGGCGACGTCCCTGGCGCACGCGGCGGCGATGCTCGGCGTGCACGTCCACGTCGCGAGCCCGGAGCCGTATCAACTTCCACACGCGGTGGTGCAGCAGGCGACCAACGCCGCGCGCCACGGCGCGCGGCTGCGACTGTTCAGCGAGGCGGCGGACGCCGTTGCGGGCGCGGATGCCGTCTACACCGACACGTGGACGTCCATGGGCAAGGAAGACGAAGCGGAGACGCGGCGGCAGGCGTTTGCCGCGTATCAGGTGAACGAGGAGCTGATGTCGTTGGCCAAGCCCGGCGCGCTCTTCATGCACTGCCTGCCCGCGCACCGCGGCGAGGAAGTGACCGCCGATGTCTTCGAGTCCCAAGTGTCGGTCGTCTTCGATCAAGCCGAAAACCGGCTGCACGGTCAGAAGGCGCTGCTGCTGATGCTGCTCGCCCCGGCTGCCAGCCTCTAGGCGATCCTCGCGAGCCCTCCCTCTATAATGGTCACGGGAGTGACCACATGAGGATCAGTTCCGTCCGGGAGTTCCGAAACAAAGCGACCGGTCTCCTTCGGTCCAAGTCGCCGATCTTGGTGACTCGCCACGGGCGACTGGCGGGGATCTTTTTTCCGCGGCCCGAAGCAACGCTGCCGATAGAACTCAAGCGAGAGTTGTACGACGTGCTAAGCCATGACGTCGCCAGGCAACTGAAGAAACGCCGTGTGTCGGAGGATGAGATCCTAAAGGACTTCGAAGCGTCGCGCGGGAAGAAGCGTGCACCTCGTCGCCGACGCTAACGTCCTGCTATCCGCAGTCATCGGTGGACGCGCCGGCCTCGCGCTTCGCCACCCAAAAGTCGAAGCGGTCTTTACACCCGCGGTCACGATTGATGAGGTGTATGAGTACGTTGGGACGCTCGCACGCAAGAAAGACCTTCCCCTCGACACGCTGCTCCTCGCCCTGGCTGCGCTTCCGATAAAAGTTGTCGACCGGTCCACCTATCGGGGTCACGTTGCTGAAGCCGCACGACGGATGCGATTGCGCGACCCGAATGACATTGACGTACTGGCCCTTGCGCTTCATCTCGAGCTACCTGTGTGGTCGAACGATAACGACTTCGAGGACGCCGGCATCGAATGGCACACCACCGCTGAACTCTTGAAGACGCTTGGCATCCGTTCGTAGAAGAGTTTGCGTATGCCGAACATCGTGTACTTCATCGGCGCGGGTCTCTCCAAGGCTCTTGAACGTCTACCGTATCGCGTGCCAGTCATGAACGATTTCGTCAACGTCGCAGCCGACTATGTGGAGCAAGACGACGTGGTCCTCACGACTCTCGCGGTCTTCGCCCAGCAAGGCCTCTTCACGAACCCCGCCTCGGAACGCCTACGGATGATCTCCGCGCGCCTCAGGGAAATTGCTCCAGGTCTAGCTGATGGAAGGGCGCGAGATCCGCAATTGAAGAGCGAATTCGCTCATGCGATGAAGGCGTGGCCCGGTGAGAATCTCGAAACAATGCTTCAGCGCGCTCCGCGACACCAAAGCGACTCTGACGCACGCTTCAACTTTGCGGTCAACAGGGTCTTCTGTCACATCGGCTGGCAAGTCAACTGGGCGCCGCTCGAACGGTTCATCGACCGCCAAGCGAGCGACCCTCGGTTGCGTCACACGTTTGTGAGTTTCAATTACGACCTGCTGTTGGATCGTGCGCTGAGCACTCAAACGACCTGGGCTGCGCCCACGGGTTATGGATTAGACATTCGGTTCGTCGCATCGGCCGAAGCCGGGGAAATACTGGCGAACCAGATGAGCGGCAGCGGTGGTGCTTTCGGACCGGTAGACGCGACTCCGGTGCTCCGTCCCTCGACGTCAGCCAATTGGATGCTTCTGAAGCCTCATGGTTCGCTCAACTGGCTGCTGACCGACCGCAAGGAAGTGCGTCCGCACAGCGACGAAGTCGCCCTCGTCATGGAGCATGGTGCGATCTCGTACTTCAGACCATTCAAATGCGACGCGTTGATGTTCCCTGGCGCTCCAGCCCCAATCGCTGCCGACCTTCCGTTGCTACCCCCGGTTGACAACAAACATGAGTTGTTCCGATGGGTTCATCGTGTAGTAGAGGATCATGAAGAGCAAGCGCTCGCCGCCGCGGATGAAGCTTATGTGATCGGTTGGAGTGTGCCCGAAACGGATCAGCGCCAACAGGAACTCATTCGTGACGCGGTCGCTCGCTGTCAGCCGCTACGAAGGCTAACAGTGATCTCGCTGGGTGCGCGGCCGGATTACTTCGAAAAAGTTGCTGACTTGTTCAAGGTCCCAACGCACAAAACCGTGCGTCACAATCGAGGCTTTGCTTCGTTCACGACGAGTGGCTGCGAGAGATTCCGTCACGGCCTTCGTCGCGTATTTTCACGATCAGCGGGTCGAATTTGATGACTTCACGCCAGGCGCTCGCGTTCGTCCGAAAGCACGGCATTGTCCTCGAGGCCGCGCGTGGACCCGTCCCGTCGCTGGCCGAGGCGATTGCGGGTGCGCCAATTCGCGGCGGTTGGTGGGCTCATCCGAAAGGCCGACAGATTTTCGCGGTGACGCGTGCGGTCCGCGACAGCGACGACGTTCTCGTCTGTCGCCTCATCAAAGGCAAGATCACGTTCGTCCATCGGCGATTGTGGCCGGCGCTTGTCCTGGCCGCGGATCGATTGCCCACGGATCGCCTGACGCAAGTGCGCGAGATCCACACGCGCTCGGGACGTCACGTGATCGAGGAAGTTCCATTCCCCACGTGGGTGCCATCCAGCGTTCGCGCAGCCGCTCGAAAACTTTCGAAGGACGCGGCGGTCGCCGCGCTCGCCGTTCTGATCGACTAACTTTCCCAGTCACCAGCCACCAGCCACCAGCCACCAGTAGAATCACCTCATGCCCTCCGCGGCGCCGTGGCTTCGGCACTACGATCCCGACGTCCCGGCCACGCTCGCGCCGTACCCGAACCGCACGCTCGTCGATTACCTCGCGGCCGCCGCGCGCGAGCATCCGAAGCGGCCGGCGCTGCTCTTCAAGGGCGCAACGCTCACTTACGGCGCGCTCGATAGGCTGAGCGACGCGTGTGCAGCCGCGCTCACCGCGCTTGGTGTGAAGCGTGGCGATCGCGTCGCGCTGCTGCTGCCGAATTGTCCGCAGTTTGTCATCGCCCAGTACGGCGCGTGGAAGCTCGGCGCCATCGTCGCGCCGCTCAATCCGATCTACACGGAGCCCGAGCTCGAGGGTCCCCTGCGCGAGCACGGCGTCGAGACGATCGTCGCGCTCACCCGCTACTACCGGCGCGTGAAACGTCTGCAGCCGCGCACACCGTTGCGCCGCGTGATCGCCACCAACATCAAGGAGTACTTTCCGCCGGCGCTCCGCGTGTTGTTCACGCTGTTCCGCGAGAAACGCGATGGCGACCGGATCACGCTGGCTCCGGGCGACCACGACTTCGCGCATTTGCTGCTCGTGAACCGCGGCCACCGTCCGAAACGCCACGAGCTGAAGACGACCGACCCGGCGGTCCTGCTGATGAGCGGCGGGACGACGGGCACGCCGAAAGGCGTCCTCGGGACGCACGGCGCGTACGTCGCAGCGGCGCTTCAAATCAAGGCGTGGAACGCGTCAGTGCTGGATCCCGACGGCGACATGATCCTGGCTCCGCTGCCGCTGTTCCACGTCTACGCCAACGTCGGCACGCAGGCGTTTGGCCTGGTCTCGCGCGGCACGCTGGCGCTCGTGCCGAACCCGCGCGATCTGGACGACTTGCTGTCCACGATCCGGCGCGCGAAGCCCGCGTTCTTCACCGGCGTGCCGACGCTCTACATCGCGCTGCTCAATCATCCCGACGTGCAGCGCGGCAAAGTGGACTTCAAGTCCGTCAAGATCTGCCACTCTGGCGCGTCGGCATTGCTGGCGGACACCAAGCGGCGTTTTGAAGCGCTGACGGGCGGCCGCATCGTCGAGGGCTATTCGCTGACCGAAGCCATGATGGCGTGCTGCGTGAATCCGGTGCAGGGACCGAACAAGCTCGGGTCGGTTGGCATGCCGCTGCCGGACGTGGACGTCCGCATCTTCGACGGCGACGAGGGCACGCGCGTGCTCCCGGCCAACGAAGTCGGCGAGATCGCGGTGTCGGCGCCACAACTGATGATCAGCTACTGGAATCGGCCCGAGGAGACGTCGGCCGTCCTGCGCGACCACCCTGCCGAGGATGACGACGGGGGGACGCGCCGCTGGCTGCACACCGGCGATCTCGGATACTTGGACGATGACGGGTATCTGTTCATCGTCGATCGGAAGAAAGATCTCATCAAAACGAGCGGCTTTCAGGTGTGGCCGCGCGAGATCGAAGAAGTGTTGGCGGCGCACTCCGCCGTCGCGGAAGTCGGCGTCGCCGGCGTACCCGACCCGACGAAAGGCGAAGCCGTCAAAGCGTGGGTCGTGCTGCGCGCGGGCCATATGACAACGGAGCACGACCTGCGGACGTTCTGCCGCGACAAGCTGGCGCCGTACAAGGTGCCGTCGGCGATTGAGTTCAAGAAGGAATTGCCAAAGACGACGGTGGGAAAAGTGCTGAGAAGAGCGTTGAAAGAGCAATGATGATGAAGGAAGGTCTCGAGTCTCGTCGCGGGCGCCGATAGCGCGCGGCGGATGGACATCGCGATGATGATCTGGGTACTGAAAGGCGCCGACGGACGGATCGCGATCGTCGAGTCGCCGCCGTCGCGGGCGAGCTTATAATCCGGTCAGCGCCATGCAGGCATTAGCATTCTGGAAGGCGGTAGCCGTGGACCGTTCAAATCTTCTGGAGCAGTTCGTCGCGCTGCTTCGGACGCATGATGTACGGTTCTGCTTGATTGGCGGCCAGGCTGTCAACGCGTACGTCGAACCGGTCGTCAGCCTCGACCTCGACGTCGTGATCGCCTCGGACCGTCTCGCCGAAGTCGAAGACCTCCTCGCGGCGGCCTTCCGGGTCGAACGATTCACTCACAGCGTGAACGTCTCGCTTCCAGATTCTGACCTTCGCATCCAGATTCAACTCGATCCGCGCTACGGCGCGTTTATCGAGCGCAGCGTGACGCGCGTGGTCCTCGGACTCACGCTGCCCGTGGCGTGCCTGGAAGACCTTCTGTTGGGAAAGATTTGGGCCGCGCAGGATTCGACTCGCCGCGGCAGCAAGCGGCAAAAGGATCTGGCTGACATCGCGCGATTGATAGAGGCGTATCCCGCGTTGCGGTCGTCAGTGCCGGCCGACATCCTTAACCGGCTGGTGTGACGACCACCTGCTGATCGGGTGCAACCTGCTCGCCGTCCGCATCGATGCCGGCGGCCTTCATCTGTGCGCCGGTCCTGATCTCGCCCTTCAGCGCCTCGCCGGTGTCGAGAGTCCTGCCCGACGGATTCGAAACCGTGCTCCCGGTTCGCACGACGTTCAAGTACTTGTCCACGCCTTCGCGCGACTCGGTGTAGTCGTGGTAGAGGCTGAACGTGCTCGTCTCCGGCGATTGCAGGAAGTACACGATGTCGCGGTCCTCGTAAAGCGTGTACTCGTCCTGCGAGGTCTGACGCATCTGCGCGTGCGACTGCGGAGCCAGAGCACCAAAAGCAAATGCAACCACGAAACCACGAAGGCGTGAAAAACGCATCGTTAAACTCCAGTCAGCGTTTACGTGTGAACGTCATTGGCGCGCCAAAGGATTCCGCCGGCGCGCGCATCAACCAGCGCCTGAGCTCGCTCGTCGCCGACGCGAGGACCACGTTTCGCCGATCGTCGATCGCGACGCTGAGACGGCCGAGCGTTTTCCGCTTCATGGCCTGGGTCCACCAGCCGTAGTCGAGATCGGCGGCCGTGAGCGTGTCCCCATCGAGCGTCACGCGAAACAGGCCGTGCGCGGGAACGAGATACGGCCCGAAATCGTTCCCGCGGATCTCGGTCAGGTCGAGATAGCTGGCCGTCCCAATCTTCGTCAGGTTGCCCTGGAACGTCCGCGCCGCGAACCGATCGGTGTACGTGATCTTGTAGGACCGCCACTGCGCCTGTTCGATCGTCGCCGACGTTTGATCGTCGGCGTTTTCCCATTGTCCCGCCAGCGCCTCGTCGAACGCGACCGACGCGTCGTCGTACGCGGGTTGAAGGGAAAGCACGAGGCAGCCGCTCGACCACACCGCCGCGAGGAGAAGTCCGGAGAGGACCACGCAGCGCACGGCCGCAGTATACCCCCCGCATTGAAAGGCTGAAGTGTGAAGGCTGAAGTGTGAAGGCTGGCTAGGCGCTATGTGAGCTCGGCGTTGCGCGTGTCGGGAATCCAGATCCACATGCCGGCGGCGAGCAGAAACGCGGCGCCCGCGACGGCGAACGCCGGGAAGAAGCCGCTCGACGCCGCCAGCGATCCGACGATGAAGGGCGCCGCCGCGCTGGCGACGCGGCCGGTGTTGTAGCAGACGCCGGCTGCGGTCGCGCGGACCGATGTGGGATACAGCTCCGCGATGACGGCGCCGAAGCCGCTGTAATACCCCGTCCCAAAGAACGCGACGAGCGGCCCCAGCACGAGGAGGATGGCCGGCGCCTTGAGAAACCCGTAGAGCGGCAGCAGCAGGCTCGCGGCGAGCACGAATGTGACGTACGTGCGCTTCCGACCGATCGCGTCCGCGATGTAGCCGAAGCTGACGTAGCCCAGCCACATTCCTGTCTGCATCAAGATCACGAACAGCGACATCACGGACGAAGACAACCCGATGCCGCCGCGCGCAGGCTCGATGGCCAGATAGCCCGGCACCCAGCTGTTCAACCCCCACCAGCCGAACAGCGTGCACGCGTTCATGAGCGTGACGAAGACGGTGACCTTGGCGATGTGCGGCGCGAAGAGCATGCCGATGCGCCCGCGTTCGATCGCAGGCGTCTCGAGCCAGATCCTCGGCTCCTCGACCTTCCGCCGGATCCACATCGTGAAGATCGCCGGCAGCACGCCGACGAAGAACACGCCGCGCCAGCCCCAAAGCGGCATCACGATCAGATTCACGAGCGCCGCGAGCCCGTAGCCGATCGCCCACGCGCTCTGCACGAACGCCAGCGCCTTGCCGCGATGCCTGGCGGGGAACGATTCCGAGACGAGCGCGGCACCGGTCGCCCACTCGCCGCCCATGCCGAGGCCGAGCAGGACGCGGAAGATGGCGAGCTGCATCGCCGACTGCGCGAAGCCGCAGGCGGCGGTGAAAATCGAATAGATCAGAATCGCCGCCATCAGCGCGCGTTTGCGGCCGAAGCGATCGGCGATCACGCCGAACGCGACGCCTCCCGCGGCGGCCGACAGCAGCGTCACGGAACCGAGAATGCCTGCCGCGGCGAACGACAAGTGGATGGCCGGATCCTTAATCAGTTCCGCGAGGACGATCGCGTAGAGCATGACGTCGAAGGAATCGAGCATCCAGCCGAGCGACGCGGCGATGAAGGCTCGCCGCGCGCGCGAGTCGGCGTCACGCCACCACGCGAAGAGGCCGTCGTCAGAAGGGCTGAGGGCTAAGGGCTGGGGGCTGGCGGTCAATGGATCGGTGGCTGGTGGCTTGGTGGCTGGTGAAAGTTACGCAGCGCCGATGGCCCGGACAATAACACCGGCCGCTTCGAGGCCGGCGCGAATTTTCGCGGCGAGGTCGTCGGATCCCGGCGTGTCGCCGTGGACGCAGATCGTGTCCGCGTCAAGCGACACGACGCTGCCGTCGAGCGCGACCACGCGGCCTTCCTTCACCATCCGGACAGCGCGCGCGACAACGGCGGCCGCATCGTGGATCACGGAGCCCGGCTTGCGGCGCGATGCGAGCGAGCCGTCCGGTTCGTACGCGCGATCGGCGAACACTTCGGCCGCCACGCGCAAACCCGCGGCGCGGCCGGTCTTGAGGATCTCGGAACCGGGCAGGCCGAAGAGGATGAGCGTCCGGTCGAACGCCGCGACCGCGCGCGCGATCGCCGCCGCCAGCTCGGCGTTGCGGACCGCCATGTTGAACAGCGCGCCGTGCGGCTTCACGTGCTGCAGCTTCACGCCTTCCGCCGAGGCCACACCGGCGACCGCGGCGACTTGATAGAGGACGAGGTCTTCGGCTTCTCGCGCCGTGACGTTCAGGTCACGGCGCCCGAAGCCGACGAGATCCGGAAAGCCGGGATGCGCGCCGACGGCGACGCCGTGCGCCTTCGCGAGGCGGATCGTCTCACGCAGCACGGACGGATCGCCGGCGTGAAATCCCGCGGCGACGTTGGCGGACGTGATCGATTCCATCAGCCCGGCGTCGTGACCGATGGTGTAGGCGCCGAACGATTCGCCCACGTCGGAGTTGATGTCGATGCGCATAAGGTCGGGTGAGGCCCTACCCGCCTTGTTCGGTCGTCTTTTTCTCGCCCTCGGCCTTCGGCTTCGGCGGACGCGGACGGTTGATCGTCAGGCTGACGCCGTTCCAGAACGGATCGATCTTGCGCTCGATCTCGTGATGGCCCTGGACAAGATAGTCGAGAATCGCTTTGTCCCACTGCAAGCCGGCGTTCGCGACGAGCTTCAACCAGTCGCCGCGCGCGGTCTCGTCGGGCGCCTCGGTCACGCCGTCCCAAATCGTGACGTTTGGCTGCCGCGTCATGAAATCCGGACTCTGCGGGTTGGCGCGCGCGCCTTTGATCGATTTGTAGATCAGCACGCCGTTGGTGAAGTCCAGCTTGAAGTTCTTCGAATCGAAGTCGAAGCTGTAGCGCTTGTAGCGATCGTAGGCGCGCGCGTTGAGCGCGACCGTGCCGGGCACTTGTTTCGCATACTCGGTGATCATGGTGAGCAGCTTCATCTGCTCGTCTTTGTGCCGCGGATACCGCGGATCGTCGAGCCAGCCGAAGCCCGGCATCCACCAGCCGCGCATGGACCAGTAGTCCCGCGTTTCGACGGCCCGCGTCCGGACCCACGCCGCGTACTCGGAAAAGATCTGCACCCACTCGTGCGACGGATAGCCATGCGGGTTCAGGAAAATGTCCGGCAGCCACGTGCGCCAGATCTTCGGCCGGATGCCGCTCTCCGGGTAAAGGGGATCGGGATCCCACTGCGCCGTCGTCACGTCGACGCCGAGCGACCCGAGGTAGCCGGCGTGCAGCATGTACGTCGGGTCGATCTTCTGCAGATCGTAGGCGAGCTGCGCGCCGTCGGCGTTCGTGATCGGATGAATGACGACGTTCACTTTGTTCAGCTTCTCGCGGTACGCGGGGTCGGTCAGGATCAGCTCGGCAAGCTTCAGGACGTGACTCGTCGACGACACTTCGTTCGCGTGTTGTCTGGCCGAGTAGACGATCGTCGGCTTCATCGTCGTCTGCTTGGCCTGCGACCAATGGGACGCCTCGACCGGCGGCATCAGGTCCATCGCCCAGACGTCCTTGCCGAGATAGCTCTGGCCCACCTTGTAGACGCTCGCCTCTTTGAACGTCGACATCTTCGCGAGAATCTCATACGCCTCGGGCGGCGGGATGGGCGTGTCCCACTGCACGAGTTCACTCGGCGCCATTGAGGCGCCGGCAGGCGGGGCCGAAAGGCCCCGCCCTACATCCGCAGCCGGCCGCCCTCCAGCGTTCCAGCCGGACGGCAGCAGCGACTTGATGTTCGGGAACGGCGCGGGCTGTCCGTTCGCGTCGAGCGTCGAGACGATTTCGGTGCCGGGTTTGCTCTCGTGTTCCCAGCCGATCGTCACACGGATGGCGCCGAGATCGTGAAACGCGAGCGCGTCGCGATACAGCCTCGCCGCGTGCAGCCGCGCGAGATTCGCGAACACGGCGCTCACCTGCTCGGCGGAGATCATCGTGCGGTCGACGCGTTCGTCGGCCGCGCGCTTGACGAGCGCCTCCCGTTCGTCCTTCTCGGTATCGACCTTCACGCGCAGCTCGAGGCGCTCGATGCCGTCGCGGCCGGCGCGCACGGTCGCCGCCAGCGTCTGCGGCCGCTCGACCGCGATCTTCGGGATGTCGAGATGCGTTTCGCCTCGCCCGCCGCTGCGCTCGACGTAGTCGACAACGACCGACGGCCGCGCCGCGTCGAAGCCGGTGACCGTGATCCTCGCGTGGCCCGGCTTGCCGTCCGCCTTGGGATGCATCACCGGAATAATCCGGCCCGGATAGGTCAGCGCCGCGCCGCGCGTGAAGCGGCCCATCACGTCGAAGAAATGGATGGTGTTGAAATAGATCTCTTCGTGCAGCGCCTCCATCGACGAAATCTGCTCCTCATCGACCGGTAAGCGGTACTCCGGTTCGCTCAAGGTGAGATCGACGGTCAGCTCGCCGAAGAACGGCGCGTCCTCGGCGCGCGGCTTGCCGTGGCCGAGCGCCATGACGTGATCGTAGAGCGCGGGCAGGGTTTTCGATTGGAAGTGGTCCCAGAAGCGCTCGGGATCCGTGGCGATGCGCTCGTCTGCGACGGTGCGATCGGCGACCGCGGCTTTGATCCATCCTGTCGTCACGCGCACGTGCTCGTAGTCCGGGAAGCGATCGAAGAACGCGCGCTCGACGACGCTCGGCTCGAACCTGCGCCGCAGCAGTTCTGACCCATCGCGTGCGCTGGCGATCACTTCGTACGATGGCGACCCGATCGGCGTCATCTCGAAGTGGATCTGCTTCAGATCGAGGTGGAGCTCCTGCGAAAGAATCTCGTCGATCGGATAGATCTCGAGCAGCCAACGGCTCGGCGCGAACATCCCTTGCTGTTTCCAGCCGCCCGGCGGTCCGACCTCGGCGAACTTGACCGTGATCTGATCCAACGGCTTGCCCGCGAGCGCGGGTCGCACGACGTCGTAGAGCCAGCTGTACCCCTGCTTGTAGGCGGATAGCACCGTGACCGACGTGGCCTTCTCGTCTGCGCCCGCGGCGATCAACTCGATGCGCGCCTGCCGTTCGATGTCACGGCGCACTTCGGGGGGTTCGCTGAGCCGCGCCTCGATCGTGACGGCCTGACGCCGTTTGACGGCCTTGAGCGCCGGGATGACGCGCGTGCGCAGCTTCGCCCAGAACTCGTCGACTTCGGACGGAATATCGAAGTCGTCTGTGATCAGCGGCCTGGCGTTCTGCACGTCGAGGTTCTGCACATCGACCGCGAGCGTCGACGACTTCAGCCTGGACGCCGCCTCCTGCCTGATGACGTCGGCGAGACCGTCGGCCGCCTTCTCGACGAATACCTTCACGTGAGCGGACGACAGGTCCTTCCCCTGCAACTGCTCGGCGAGTTTGTCCAGCTTGTAGAGACTCATCGCGGCCTGACCCGCCGGCGATCGTCCCGCGACGAACTTCCGCACGTCGTCCTCGACATCGTCGAGCGTCGTGCGATCTTTTCCGCGCGCCCAGATGTGCGGAAACTTCTCGGCGAGCTGACCGAGCGCGCGGTCCACTCCCGCCGCGTCGCCGCCCGTCACAATCAACGCGCTCTTCTC
>JACPZV010000369.1 GCA_016195295.1 Acidobacteriota bacterium | reverse complement strand
GTGGAACCGCGTCTCCGCAGACCGCCTCGACTTGGCGGCGGCGCGCGAGATCCTCGACCGCGACCATTACGACCTCAAGACGGTCAAAGAGCGGATCCTCGAGTACCTCGCGGTCCGCACGCTGAACCCGCAAGCGCGCGGCGGCATCCTCTGCTTCGTCGGACCGCCCGGCGTCGGCAAGACGTCGCTCGCCAAGTCCATCGCGCGCGCGATGAATCGCCAGTTCGTCCGGCTGTCGCTCGGCGGGGTTCGAGACGAGGCGGAAATCCGCGGCCACCGCCGCACGTACATCGGCGCCTTCCCCGGCCAGATCATCCAGATGATGAAAAAGGCCGGCACGATGAACCCGGTGTTCCTGCTCGATGAAGTGGACAAGATGTCGATGGACTTCCGCGGCGATCCGTCCGCGGCGCTCCTCGAGGTCCTGGACCCCGAGCAGAACCACACGTTCCTGGATCACTACCTCGACGTCGAGTTCGACCTGTCGCACGTGATGTTCATCTGCACGGCCAACGTCCTGCACACGGTCCCGCAGGCGCTGCGCGATCGCATGGAGGTCATGCAGCTCGCCGGTTACACCGAGCTCGAGAAGATCGAGATCGCGAAGAAGTTCCTCTCGCCGAAGGCGATCGAGGCCACCGGGCTCACGAAAGACAACGTCACGTTCACCGACGAGGCCATCCAGACCGTCATCCAGCGCTACACGCGCGAGGCGGGCGTCCGGAACCTCGAACGCGAGCTGTCGTCGATCTGCCGAAAAGTCGCCCGCAAGGTCGTCGTCGAAGGCAAGACGTTCAGCGAAGAGATCACGGCCGACAAAGTCACGCAGTATCTCGGCGTGCCGCGCTTCCGCAACACGATGGCCGAGGAGACCAACGAAATCGGCATCGCGACCGGACTGGCCTGGACCGAAGTGGGCGGCGAGATTCTCGTGACCGAGGCGACGCTGATGCCGGGCAAAGGCCACCTCACGCTGACGGGCAAGCTCGGGGACGTCATGCAGGAATCGGCGCAAGCCGCCATGAGCTACGTCCGCTCGAAGGCGGAGGAATTCGGGATCGCGAAGGACTTCAACAAACGGACCGACGTCCACATCCACGTGCCCGAGGGCGCCATCCCGAAGGATGGACCGTCGGCCGGCATCACGCTCGCGACCGCACTCGTCTCGGCGCTCTCGCGCGTGCCGATCCGCAAGGACGTCGCGATGACGGGTGAAATCACGCTGCGGGGCAAAGTCCTGCCCATCGGCGGCGTGAAGGAAAAAGTCCTCGCCGCGCACCGCGCCGGCGTGAAGAATATCGTCCTGCCGAAGGACAACGAGAAAGATCTGGCGGATATTCCGAAGAACGTGTTGGACACGTTGAACGTCTACATGGTCCAGACGATGGACGAGGTCCTGAAAGTCGCGTTGACCGAACCGTTGGCGGAACGTCTGGCGGCCGACGCGCAAGCGGAACCGGTTGACACCGCAATTACCGACGACACGATTACCCACTGAACGTCGAAGCCACCTTTGTCGCGAGCGCCACGGCGGCGGCGGACTTTCCCGGCGACGGACTGCCGGAAGTCGCCCTGGTCGGACGCTCGAACGTTGGCAAATCGAGCCTGATCAACGCGCTTGTGCGACAGCGCCTGGCGCGCACGAGCGCCGCGCCCGGAAAGACGCGGCTCGCTAATGTGTATCGGGTGACGCGGAATGGCGGCGCCCCGGTGTATCTCGTGGATCTGCCCGGCTACGGTTACGCGCGGGGAGACGCGCGGGAGCTGGCGCAGGTGACGCAGGCATACTTCGGGCGCGTGGGGCAGGTAGGGCTGGTAAGGCAGGGAGGGAGACCCGCCCTGGCGGCTCTTCTGATCATCGACTCGCGGCACCCGGGCCTGGAGAACGATCTCGAGGCCTGGCGCTGGATTCAGCCGGCGGTGCAGCATCGGGGCCTCGTCGCCGTCAAGATCGACAAGCTCGCGCGCGGCGAACGGATCCGCGCGCTGAGAGAAATCGAATCCGTATTTGAAGACGCCGTCCTGCCGGTCTCGGCAGTGACGGGCGAAGGACTGGACGAACTGTGGAAACTGATCGACCGACTCACGAAGTCCGGGTGAAACCGGACGCCACCACCACTGACGCCGCGCACACGCCGGCAGCGACGCAGCCGCCGCCGCCGGCCAAATCCGCCGGCGATGCCGCGGCGCCTTCCCCGGAAAAGTTAGAGCTCTCGACGCTCAAGGACATGAGCGTCGGCGCGCTGACGAAGATCGCCAAGCAGCTCGACGTGCCGGGCGCGACCGGCATGCGCAAGCAGGAGCTGATCTTCGAAATCCTGAAGGCGCGCGCGGAAAAGAGCGGGCTCATCTTTTCGGAAGGCGTCCTGGAAGTGCTGCCCGATGGCTTCGGCTTCCTTCGGGCGCCCGACTACAACTACCTGCCGGGGCCGGACGACATCTACGTTTCGCCATCGCAGATCCGACGTTTTGATCTCAGGACCGGCGATACGGTCTCGGGGCAGGTCCGACCCCCCAAGGAAGGGGAGCGCTACTTCGCCCTCCTCAAGGTCGAAGCGGTTAACTTCGAAAACCCGGAGCTGATCAAGGAAAAAGTCCTCTTCGATAACCTGACCCCGCTTTTCCCGAATCAGAGAATCCGCCTGGAAACCACCGCTGATGAGCTGAACATGCGAGTAATGGATCTCCT
>JACPZV010000368.1 GCA_016195295.1 Acidobacteriota bacterium | reverse complement strand
GGATCTGTAGGCCGGGTCCTTCCGGACCCGGCTGCGCAGGCGGGTCCAAAAGGACCCGCCCTACGCATCATCCGGCCCAGGGGGTCGAAAGGACCCGCCCTACGGCATCATCCGGCCCAGGGGTCCATCCGCATAACGTATGGATCCAATCGGATCATTGTATTTTACTTCTGCGTCGCGGCTTGGCATAACAGACGGGCCATGGTCGCCGCTCCGCCGCATGCCGCCGGTCTCTACGACCCTCGTGACGAGCACGACGCGTGCGGCGTGGGCTTCGTCGTCGACATCAAGGGCCGCCGGTCCCACGCCGTCATCGAAAAAGGCCTGCGCATCCTCCTCAACCTTCTGCACCGCGGCGCGTGCGGGTGCGAGGCGAACACCGGCGACGGCGCGGGTGTGCTCATCCAGATGCCCGACCGGTTCCTGCGCAAGGTCACGGCGGACCTCGGGTTCACATTGCCGCCCGCCGGGCAGTACGGCGCCGGCCTGGTGTTTTTGCCCAAGGACCGAGGTGAGCGCGAGCAGCTTCGCCAACTGATCGAGCAGACGGCCCGCAGCGAGGGCCATGCAGTGCTCGGGTGGCGCCCGCTGCCGACCGATGATGCGAGCCTCGGCGCGTCGGCGCGCGCCAGCAAGCCCGTGATCGAGCAGGTGTTCATCGCGGATCGCGAGGGCCGCACGCGAGTCGACGCCACGGATGAAGCGACCGCGCGTCAGCGTTTCGAACGCACGCTCTACGTCATCCGCAAACAGATCGAGCACGCCGCCGATCGCCTGCCGCTGAACGAGCGCCACGCGTTCTACATCGTGAGCCTCTCGGCGAACACGCTCATCTACAAGGGCATGCTGACGGCGGACCAGATCGCGCCGACCTTCCCGGATCTCGTCGACCCGGACGTGGAATCCGCGCTCGCGCTCGTGCACCAGCGCTTCAGCACGAACACGTTCCCCTCCTGGCCGCTCGCGCATCCGTACCGCTACGTCGCGCACAACGGGGAGATCAACACGCTGCGCGGCAACATCAACTGGATGCGGGCGCGCGAAGGTCTGCTGCGCTCGTCGCTCTTCGGCGACGATCTCCAGAAGATCCTGCCGGTGATTCGCGAGGGCGGAAGCGACACGGCGACGTTCGACAACGTGCTCGAGCTGCTCGTCATGTCGGGCCGGTCGCTGCCCCACGCGATCCTGATGATGATTCCCGAGCCATGGTCCAGCGTGGAGACCATGCCGCCCGACCTGACGGCGTTCTACGCGTTTCACTCGTCGCTGATGGAACCGTGGGATGGACCGGCGTCGATCGCGTTCACCGACGGCGCCGTCATCGGTGCCGTGCTCGACCGGAACGGCCTGCGGCCGTCGCGCTACTACGTGACGAACGACGGCCTCGTCATCATGGCGTCGGAAGTCGGCGTGCTCGACATCCCGCCCCAGGACATCCTGCTCAAGGAGCGGCTGCATCCCGGCCGCATGTTTCTCGTGGACACGACGCAGGGCCGCATCGTGTCGGACGACGAGATCAAGCGCGAGCTGGCCTCGGCTCATCCGTACGCGCAGTGGCTCGCCGAGCATCTCGTGACCCTCGAGGATCTGCCGGCCGCGCCGCACCTGCCGCCGCTCAGTCACGAGCGCATCGTCCAGCGGCAGCAGCTCTTCGGCTACACGCAGGAGGATCTCGCGATTCTGCTCGCGCCGATGGCGACACACGGCGAAGAGCCGGTGGGATCGATGGGCACCGACACCGCGCTCGCCGTGCTGTCGGATCGTCCCCGCCTGCTCTACGACTACTTCAAGCAGGTGTTCGCGCAGGTGACGAACCCGCCGCTCGACGCGATCCGCGAAGAACTGGTGACGACGATGGAGTCGACCATCGGGCCGGAAGGGAATCTGCTCGAGCCGCGGCCGGAGTCGTGCCGGCAGATCAAGATCAAGTACCCGATCATCGACAACGATCAGATCGCCAAGCTCCGCTACGTCTACGAGCCGGGCTTCAAGTCGATCACGCTGCCGATGCTGTTCGACCCGCGCGGCGGCGGACGCGGTCTCGCGACGGCGATGGATCGGCTGAAGAAGAGCGCGAGCGACGCGGTCGCCGCCGGCTACTCGATCGTGATCCTGTCGGACCGCGGCGCCGACCGCGATCAGGCGCCGATTCCGAGTCTGCTCGCGACCGCCGGCGTGCACCATCACCTCGTCCGACAGGGCCGGCGCGCCCAGTGCGGGCTCGTCGTCGAATCCGGCGACGCGCGCGAAGTCCACCACTGCGCGCTTCTGATCGGCTTCGGTGCCGGCGTCGTGAATCCGTACCTCGCGTTCGAGACGCTCGACGACATGATCCGGCAGCGGCAACTGGTCGGCGTCACGCACGAGGACGCGGTCGCGCACTACATTCACGCGCTCAACAAGGGCATCCTGAAGGTGATGTCCAAGATGGGCATCTCGACGCTGCAGGGGTATTGCGGCGCGCAGATCTTCGAAGCCGTCGGACTCGATCGCGCGTTCGTCGGTCAGTACTTCACCTGGACGGCGTCCCGCATCGGCGGCGTCGGCATCGACATCATCGCCGACGAGGTGCAGCGTCGCCACGCGCGCGCGTTCCCGGCGCGCAGCGGGAGCTCGCCGGACCTCGACTCGGGCGGCGAGTACCAGTGGCGCCGCGACGGCGAGTACCACCTGTTCAACCCGGACACGGTCTTCAAGCTGCAGCATGCGACGCGCAGCGGCCAGTACGAGGTGTTCAAGGAGTACACGCGGCTCGTCGACGATCAGAACACGCGGCACGCCACGCTGCGGGGCCTGCTCGAGTTCGCGCCCGGCTCACACTCGATTCCGATAGAGGAGGTCGAGCCGGTCGAGAACATCGTGAAGCGTTTCGCGACAGGCGCGATGTCCTACGGATCCATCAGCCAGGAAGCGCACGAGACGCTGGCGATTGCGATGAATCGGATTGGCGGCAAGTCGAACACGGGCGAAGGCGGCGAGGATGCCGCGCGCTACACGCCCGACGCGAACGGCGACTCGCGGCGGAGCGCGATCAAACAGGTCGCGTCGGCGCGCTTCGGCGTGACGAGCGAGTACCTCGTCAACGCCGACGATCTGCAGATCAAGATGGCGCAGGGCGCGAAGCCCGGCGAAGGCGGGCAACTGCCCGGTCACAAGGTCTACCCGTGGATCGCGAAGGTGCGCTACGCGACGCCCGGCGTGGGATTGATCTCGCCGCCGCCGCACCACGACATCTATTCGATCGAAGACCTGGCGCAGCTGATTCACGACCTGAAGAACGCCAACCCGCGTGCCCGGATCTCCGTGAAGCTCGTCGCGCTGTCAGGCGTCGGCACGGTGGCGGCCGGGG
>JACPZV010000432.1 GCA_016195295.1 Acidobacteriota bacterium | reverse complement strand
CGGCCGCAGGGTGACCGTCAGGGCTTCGGCAATCGAGAGCGGCGGCAGGTTCAGGACGGCGGCGCGTCCGGCGAGCGAATCGCTAACCTCGTCCATCAGCGCGAACGTCTGGGAGCCGGTGAGGAGGTAGCGTCCGGGGCGCCGGTCCTGGTCGACGATGGTCTTCAGGTGGCGGAAGAGCTCGGGCGCGTACTGGATTTCGTCGAGGATGGCGGGCGCCGGCCAGCGGATCAGGAACTCGTCCGGGGCCAGGCGGGCCTGTGAGGCGTCAGCCGGGTGGTCGAGGGACACGTAGCGGGCACGCGGCAGCAGCGCGCGGGCCAGCGTCGTCTTGCCGACCTGCCGGGCGCCGGTGAGCACGACGACCGGAAATTGCCGGAACGCGGCCCGCACGAGCGGCGTGTGCAACCGTGCAATCACATTGCGTATTATCCGTAATACAATTACATCCTGTCAACACTGCCGGAACTGGCGAGACGTCGGCCGTCTGGCTGCTGGCGGCGCCGCTCAAGCTCGAAGCGCCGCCGCGAGCCGCCGATGCGATGGTCGTCTTGTCGGCGGCGTCGGCGAATCCGGTCAGGCGGGCGGCGGCACCAGGAACGCGTCAAGCAGGCCGTGGATCTGTATTTTACGTGCACGACCGCGACGCCAGCTTCGCGCAGATCCGCGGGCTCTTGCAGGAATGCGCCGCGCTGCTCGATTACTGGTGGAAAGGTTGGATCTAGTGGCGCGTCCGCGTGAAATCGACAGCGACGACGAAGCGGGTGGCCGCGAACGGTTCCCTACACTCGTAGGGCGGGTCCTTTTGGACCCGCCTGCCGAGCCGGGTCCGGAAGGACCCGGCCTACAATTCGTTGACTCTGCAACCCACTCCACATCCTCACATCCTCATATCCTCAAATTAAAGCGAAGCGACCATGTGCGGCATTTGCGGTGAGCTGAGATTCGACGGCGTCCAGGCGGACCGGGGCGAAGTGATCGGGATGCGCGATCAACTGCTGCATCGCGGTCCCGACAGCGACGGCGTGTACGTGTCGCCGCGCGGCCGCGTGGGCCTCGGCTTCCGCCGCCTGCGCATCATCGATCTGACCCCGAACGCCGGCCAGCCGATGGCCAACGAAGACGGATCGGTGCAAGTCGTCTTCAACGGCGAGATCTACAACTACCTCGAGCTGCGCAGGGAGCTCGTGGCGCGCGGACATCGCTTCCGCTCGCGGAGCGACACGGAAACGATCGTCCATCTCTACGAGGAAAAGGGCGCCGACTGCATCGCCGACCTCGAGGGCATGTTCGCAATCGCGATTTGGGACGAGCGCACACAGCGCCTGACGCTCGCACGCGATCGCGCGGGCAAGAAGCCGCTGTTCGTCTATCGCAGCGACCGGCTGCTCGCGTTCGCGTCCGAGATGAAGTCGTTCTTCGCGCATCCCGATATCGTGATCGAGCCCGATTCGGACGCCGTGCCGTACTACTTCATCTACGGCTACGTGCCGGCGCCGGCCACGTTCTACAAGCGCGTCACCGAGCTCGAGCCGGCGTCGCTGATGACGGTGGAAGCCGACGGCCGCACGAGCACGCGTCGCTACTGGCAGTTGCGCTATCCGCCGGAAGATGACGTGCGCGCGATCGACCGGCGAGAGGCAGCGGCCGGCGTACGCGAGCGGGTAGAGCGCGCCGTCGAGCGCCGGCTGATGAGCGACGTGCCGCTCGGCGCGTTCCTGAGCGGCGGCGTGGATTCCACGATCGTCGTCGGCGTCATGAGCCGGCTCATGCGCGAGCCGGTCAAGACGTTCAGCATCGGCTTCGAGGGCGATCCGAACTACGACGAGACGTCGTACGCGCGCGTGGTCGCGGAGCGCTTCAAGACCGACCACACCGAATTCCGCGTCTCGCCATCGGCGATCGATCTGGTGGAGAAGCTCGTCTGGCATCACGACGGCCCGTTCGGCGATTCCTCAGCCGTGCCGACCTACATCGTCTCGAAGCTGACGCGCGAGAAGGTGACCGTCGTGCTCACGGGCGACGGCGGCGACGAGTTGTTCGCCGGCTACCTCCGGTTCTACGCGGCCGTGCTCTCCGAGCGTATTCCGACCGCGGTCGGCCGCGCGGCGCACGCGCTGCTGTCGCAGGTGCCCGTGCCGGGCAACGATCGCCACTGGCTGGCGCGCGTTCAGCGGTTCTTCCGCTCGATGAGCCTGCCGCTCTACGACCGCATGACGCGCTGGAACGCGCTGTTCTTCGAGGATCTCGACGCGCTGCTGCGGCCCGACTTCACCAGGTCGCTCGCGCCGATCGACCGCCTTCGCTACATCAGCTGCGAAATGCCGCTGATGGACGGGCGCTCGACGCTCAGCAAAGTCCTGCACGCGAACTTCAAGTCGTACCTGCCCGACGATCTGCTGGTGAAAGCGGATCGCTGCACGATGGCGAACTCACTCGAGGCGCGGTCGCCGTTTCTCGACCGCGAGCTGGTCGAGTATGTCGCCGGCCTGCCCGACCATCTCAAGCTGCACGGACGCCGCACGAAAGTGATCCTGCGCGACGCCTTCGCGGATTTGTTGCCGCCGGCGATTCAGCGCCGCGGCAAGATGGGCTTCGGCGTGCCGCTCGGCACGTGGTTCCGCGGCGATCTGCGCGACTACATGCGCGACCTGCTGCTCGCGCCCGACGCGCGGTATCGCCACATGCTCTCGGCGCCGTTCGTCGAGTCGCTCGTGTCCCGCCATCTCTCCGGCGAGGTCAACTACGGCCATCAGTTGTGGAGCTTGCTGTGCTTCGAGCAGTGGCTTCGTCTGTTGCCCGCCTGGACCCGCCGCGTCCCGCAGCCCGCCGTGCACGCCCGCTGACGCTCGGCTGAAAGCCTCGCGCTACAAAGACGCCACGTAGCGCGAGGCTTCAGCCGAGCGGTACAATAAGCGGGTCTTGCCCCACCTCAGATTGGCCTTGACGGCCGCCACCTGGCCGTTCCTGTTCGCCTTCGCCGTCTCGTTGTTGCTCGTCCCGGTGGCGAGGATGCTGGCCGTACGATTTGGCGCGGTCGCGGAGCCGCGCGAAGATCGATGGCACAAGAAGCCGATCGCGCTCTTCGGCGGCGTCGCGATCGGCCTGACGCTCATCGCCGGCCTGCTCGTGTTCCGCGTCGTGCACGAAGTCAGCGTGCTCCTGGCGTGCTGCGGGCTGATGTTCGCGGTGGGTCTCGCCGACGATCTCGTCTCGCTCAAGCCCTCGACGAAGCTGGTGATCGAGATCGCGCTCGCGTCGGTGCTGATCTTCTCCCGCTACCGACTCAACTGGACCTCGTCGCTCACGCTCGACATGATGCTCACCTACGTGTGGGTCGTCGGCATGACCAACGCGTTCAACCTGCTCGACAACATGGACGGGTTGTGCGCGGGCATCGCGCTCATCGTCGGCGGCGCGCTCCTCGTCTCGCTCATGCCGGCGCAGTTCGGCACCGCGGCGTTTTTCCAGGCGCGTTATCTCGCCTTGCTGCTCGGCGCCACGGCCGGCTTTCTCGTCTACAACTACCACCCGGCGTCGATCTTCATGGGCGACAGCGGCAGCCTCTTGCTCGGGCTGAGCTTCGCGACGCTCACGCTGAGCGACTCGCAAGCCGTCAGCGCGAAGTCGAATCCGCTGTCGATCGTCGCCGCGCCGCTGCTCGTGCTGCTGATTCCCATCCTGGACACGACGCTCGTGACGGCGTCGCGCGTCCTGTCGGGGCGCGCGCCGTCTGAAGGCGGGCGCGATCACTCGTCGCACCGGCTCGTCGCGATCGGCTTGTCCGAGCGCGCGGCGGTCGCCCTGCTGTGGCTGCTGGCCGCGATTGGCGGCGGACTCGGCCTCGCCGTGGATTTCTTTCATCCGAGCTGGTCCGGTCTTGTGGCGGCATTGTTCTTCGTCGCGATGGTGATCTTCGGCGTCTACCTGTCGCGCGTCCACGTCTACGAGGAGGCGGAGGTGGAGGCGCTCGACCGTTCGAAGCTGACGCCGCTCGTCGCCGACTTCGTCTACAAGCGGCGCATCGCCGAGGTCGTGCTGGACCTGTTCCTCATCACCATCGCCTACTACGCCGCGTACCGCCTCCGGTTCGAAGGCAAGGACTTCAGCCAGAACTTCACGTCGTTCTACCGGTCGTTGCCCATCCTGCTGGCCTCGCAGATGCTCGCCTTCTTCGCGGTGGGCATCTACCAGGGCGTGTGGCGGTACTTCGGCCTGATGGACACGATCGTGGTGGCGAAGGGCGTCGTCCTCGGCACGGCCGTTTCGCTCCTCGGCATCCTGTTCGTGCTGCGGTTCGACGGTTACTCGCGCACGGTCTTCGGGATCTACGCCGTGCTCCTGGCCATCGTGCTCGCCGCGTCGCGCGCCTCGTTCCGGCTCATCGGCGAATTCCTCTACAGGAGCCGCAAATCGGCGTCGCGCGTCGTGATTTACGGCGCCGGTGACGGCGGATCGCTCGTCGTCAGCGAGCTGACCAAGACGCACTTCGGCGGCTTCAAGATCCTCGGCTTCGTCGACGATGACGCGCGGAAGCAGCGGATGCGGGTGCAGGGTTATCCCGTGCTGGGCGGGTACGGATCGCTCGTCTCGCTCGTCGAGAGCGGCGTCGTGGATTCGGTCGTCATCAGCGCGCGCATCATCGAAGTGGACCGGCTCCGCGACCTCGAGTCGCTCTGCGGCAACCACGGCGTGTCGCTCTCGCGCCTGCACGTCGGCCTCGAATCGATCATCGTCGGCCACGAAGAGGCCCCGACGGTTGATGCCTCGGCAAGACGCAGGAAAAACGCGTCGTGAGCACCCGGTGGGGCTGTTCGCCGTTCGACACGCTCACGGCGACCCTGAGCGAGGTCGAAGGGTCGCGGACAGGACCCGCGCTTACCGCTGCAGAAAATGACGCGGACGTTCCACTAGAACGTTCTGTAAATGCGAACCCGGTACGCGTTCTCTCGCAGAGCACGTCTGTCCTCGGCGTTGAATCCTTCAAACGCGTAGGCCGGAAAGGCCATGAAGTGTGGCGCGTCGAAGAGGAGCGTCGCTTCGTCTGCGGTCGGGAGCGGCCGTGACGCCTCGGATGTCGGAAAGCCCTGACAGAAGTTGATTAGAAGATATTTCGTCATGTCCGTCGCGGGAGGCCCGACTCCGCGATCGCGTGAAGGTGGCGACTCGTACGTCCCGTTGACGGGAGACATCTCACACACCTTCTGAGTCGCCGGGACGCGCGCGGTGTCGATCGCGAACTGGTACAGCACATCGCGCGGGTAGTCGAGCCTGGCGTACGCGCGGGCAAATCCCGCCCACGACACGAGCGCAGTTGCCACGGCGGCGGCGCACAACGCCCGTCGAGCGGCCCCGCGATGGACCCACAGCATCGCGTCGCCGAGCGCCCATACCAGAAACAGAAACCACGGATGAATCACACGTCCCGAGAACAGAAAGTACCGGCCCGGTGAAGAGGCGATCGCTTGCGCGGCCCAGATGGCCACGGCGGGTACGATGACCCAATGGATCCGTCGGCCCAGACCATCCTGCCGTCGTCGCGCGAACGCGCGCGCGGCGTACGCGACGATTCCCGCGAGGAGCAGAACACCGGCGTATCCCTCCACGTCGAGGAGGTAGCGAGGCACGAAGATCCAGCCCTCGTACGCGCCTCGCACGAAGCCCGGCTGTTCGCGACCGAGCCGTCGCATCATGTCGAAGTAGCCGGGACCGCCAATCCGACAGAGAAGATCGATGCCCGCGATGCAGACGAGCGCGCCCGTGCCCAGGCGCCACACGTGGCGCCACCACGGAGAGGCGGTCGTTGCGTCTCGCGCGACGAACACGACCGCGAGGATTCCGGCGAGCGGAAAATAGCCGGGATAAATCAGACCGATCGCCGTCCCCAGCGCCCCGATGGTCCACGCGAGCGCGGCCGTCGGCGGGCGCGACAGCGTCAGCCACAGCGCGTACACGAACACGCACAGCGCCCAGTCGTACGGCAGCGTGTGCCGCACGTAGATGTTCGTGTTGACGAGCAGGCTGTACACAGCCGATGCCGTCAGCGACACGAGTTGATCGCCGTCAAAGAGCAGCAGACAGATTCGATAGAAAAGGGCGAGCGTAATCAGCGTGACGATCACGTTGCAGGCCGTCGGCAGGAGAAGCGAGACCGGATTCGAGGGCGCGAGGCCGAAGGCGAACGGGATCGCTTGCAGCGCGCCGGGAATCAGCCGCACGAGCACGTCGCCGGGCCGCCCGAAGTTATCGAGATTCGCGAACGCGTGCCTGACGTTTCCGACGCGCAGGTCCTGCAGAAAGAGGACCGCTCTGTAGTGCCACGTCTCGTCGACAAACGTCATCGCGCCGCGGCCGAGCAACGACAGGCGATAGATGGCGACGACGGTCAACAGCAAAGGCGAGACGCGCCGCATGGGCGCCGAATATAACATGTGCCTTACACCGCGCTTATGATGCTCATCATCGACTTCTTCAAGACGATGCGGTTCACCGCTGTTCCGTTCGTCGTCTTTGCGTTCGGCCTCGGCATCGCGTTGCTTCACCACCGGCGCACCGCGGTATGGGCCCGGCGATGGCTGACCGCGTTGCTCCTCACATACTGGTTTCTGGCGACGCCATTCGGCGCGTGGCTCACCTCGCTGCCGATGAGCGCCCGCTATCGGCCGCTCGAGACGCGCGAGCAGGCTCGGGGCGCGCAGGCGGTTGTGGTCCTCGGCGGCGGCACGCTGAGCCACGTGGCCGACGGCATGGCGCTCGATGATGTCGGGTCGACCGCGTTTCGACTCATCGAGGCGGTGCGAGTGTACAAGTTGCTCGGCGACCCGCTGGTCGTGGTGTCTGGCGGCAACACGCAACAGCTCGAACCTCCGCGTCCGGAAGCGCATGCGTATCGCGAGGCTGCCATCAGTCTCGGCGTGCCGGCCTCGCGGATTGTCGTCGAGGATCGGGGCATGACGACTCGAGAAGAGGCGGTCTACCTGAAACCGATCCTCGCGGCCCGCGGACTGACACAGTGCGTGATTGTGACCTCTCCGACACACATGGGCCGAGCGCTCGCCGCCTTCCGGGCGGTCGGACTCGATCCCGTGCCCTCGGCCGCGCGTCAATGGGGCAATCAGGAAATGTCGCTGTGGTCGATTATGCCGACGCGCCAGTCGCTGACGGTTTCCGACACCGCGCTCTACGACTACCTGGCGACGGTGTACTACTGGATGAGAGGGTGGTTGTAGGGTTGAAATTGATAATGAAGGAGTAAGAATTTGGAATGAGTTATCAAGGTACGGATTGAAGAAAGTGCGTACTTTCGACGGCCATGGAGGGATTTGCAGCGGTTTGGAATCGGCACGCGTCGTGCTTGTCGGTTGGACATGCACAAGCATCGCGCTTTCGAACACGGCCAGGACATTCGCGACCGGACGTTTGCGTTCGCGTGCCGCATCGTCAAGTTCTGTCAGGAGGTGTACGCGACCGGCGGCGTCGCACGAATGATGGCGCCTCAGTTACTGAGCTGTGGAACATCGGTCGCCGCCATGCTGGAAGAGGCGCGCGCGGCCGAAAGCGATCGCGATTTCATTTCGAAATGCAGCATCGGACTGAAAGAAGCGCGTGAAGCCCACGTCAGACTTCGCCTTCATGAAGCCTGTCGTATCGGACCAGCACTGGAAGCGGCGGCTCTTCGCGAGGAAGCCAGCGCCCTGGTGTCGATCATCGGGACGATCGTTCGGAATAAGCGTGCGAACGTGGTTCTCAAGTCCAGCCGGCGTCCGAAACGCGCGTTCGTGAAAGTCATCCCCGATTCCTCGTCGGAATCGCACCGCTAGACTAATTCTTAATTCCCACTAATTCCTAATTCTTCATCTCCAATTCAGCACCCTACTGCGGCTTGACCGTTCCCGGCGACGCCGATCGTCGTAGCGCGCTGACGGCGACGGCGAGCGCGGTCTTGATGGCAATGCCGGTGTAGACGAGCGCGCGCTCGGGGAGCCAGACGTTGGGCGCGCGATGCTTGCGGTAGAAGATCCACATCGCGCGGTGCCATTCGATCG
>JACPZV010000383.1 GCA_016195295.1 Acidobacteriota bacterium | reverse complement strand
TGGAACACTGCGACCGCGACGACAATGAGCGCCGCGACGGCGATCGGAGAACGCATCCACGGCGACCGCCAGATCGACCGACGTTCGTGGAGCCGTGCGAGCACGCGCGCCTTGAACGCGGCGCCCGTGTTGCCGGCGGTCATCTGCCGTGCCGCTTCGTCAATCGCCGAATCGAGTGCGTCGTGTTTCATGCCTCAATCCACCACGTCGCCGTACCCGCGGTCGCGCAGCGTCTGCTTAACGACCCGTCGCGCTTCCGAGACCCGCCACTTGATGGTGCCCGACGGAACGCGCAGCATCGCGCCGATCTCCTCGTAGGTGTACTCCCCGGCCTGCGCGAGCAACAGCGCGTCGCGAAGTTTGGGTGAGAGCGAGCGGATGGCTTGTCGAATTCCGCGCCGCAGGTCGTCGTGCGCCGCGGCTTGCTCCGGCGTCGGCCCGTTGCTCGCGACGTTCGCCATGACATCCATCACAAGCGGACCCTCATCGTCTGGTCGGTTGTCGACCTGCCGTCGCCACAACCGCGTGAGACTCCGACGGCGATTGATGGCTTCGTGCCAGGCGATGGTAAGCAGCCAGGTCTTGAAACTCGCCGCGCCGCGGAAGCTGTCGAGCCGACGGTAGGCCGCGAGAAACGCATCCTGCGCGGCATCTTCCGCGTCCGCATGCGAGCCGAGTGCGGCCCGCGCCGCCCGATAAACGGCTGACCGATGCCGATCGACGAGGGTTCCAAACGCCGCCGTGTCGCCCTCCCGGGCGCGAGCCACCAGGTCGGCATCGCTCACACGACTAATAGACACTGACGGGAACGGGCTGGTTGGGTGTGACGCTGGGTGGCTGGTGGCTGGTGGCTGGTGCCTGGTGCCTGGTGTGTAAGCCGCGGCTTCAAATCTGAAATCTGAAACTCTGAAATCTGCAATCTCATTGTTTAGCCGCCTTGATAATCGCTTCCATGTGCACGAGATATTTCTCGAGCGCGCGGCGGCCGGCGGCGGTCAGGCGGTACTCGGTGCGCGGGACTCGGCCGTCGAACGACTTGTCGCACGCGATGTAATCCGCGTCCTCGAGCTTGCGCGCGTGGACGCTCAGGTTGCCGTCGGTCGTCTGCAGCAAACGTTTCAGGTCGTTGAAGGAAAGGCGGTCGTTCACCGCGAGCGCGCTGATGATCCCTAGCCGCAGCCGCTCGTGAATCAGACGGTCGAGGTCCAGCGTCCGTCGGTGGCTGGTGGCTAGCGGCTGGTGGCTGGTGGCCGGTGCCTTCCGCGAAGCGGCTTTACCCACCGTATCTCCTTGCGATCGCGAATCCGAATCCCACGTGCAGACCGCCGAAGCCGGCCGCCATCAACCAGTGACCCCAGGCGGCGGGCGCAGCGAACGCCGCGGCGCCGAGCAGCATGAAGCACACGCCCATCAACGGCACGATGGGCACGGACAGCGCCCCGCCGGTCGCGACGGCCGTGCCGTACAGCAGCAGCCAGCAACCCGGCAGCCGCGCCATCAAGCCCATCGTGGCGAACACCGGCGTCAGGATCATGCCGGCGACGAGCGGCGGCGCGTAGGCGAGCGCGAAGCGGCGCGCGGGCGCCCCGGACCAGATCGACGCGCCCGATCGCCGCGACTTGATCGTCATCGCGACGATCGCGATCGCCGCGGCGAGTGCGGCGTCGACGAACCACACCGTCACCCAGCGCAACGACTCGTCCGGCGGTCCGGACACGATGGCCGCGGCGATCGCCGTCGCGCCCATCCACACGCCGCCCCAGCCGGGCACCGCGGTGAACGCGCCCGCGCGCGCCATCGCGTCGCGGATGTAGCTCAGGTTCTCGATGGCGTGCGCGTGGATCGGCTCGGGATTCGCGGACATCGGCAAGAGCTTTATAGCATAGAGGCTAGAGGCTGGGGGGCGGTGGCTGGAGGGGCAGGTGGGGCGGGTGAGGCGGGTAGGGTGGGTAGGGCAGGAGGGTGGGTAGGGCAGGAGGGCTGGTGGTGTAGGGCGGGTCCTTTTGGACCCGCCGGATCTCACTGCGCTCTGAGCAGCAGCACCGGCACCTTGACGAGGTGCCGCACGCGATCGGCGGTGGCGCCGTAGATGACGTCGGCCAAGAAGCGGTGGCCGTGAGTCGACATCGCGATGAGATCGATGCCGGGGTCGTCGGCCACCTTGATGAGCTCGGTGGCGGGGTCGCCCATGGCGAGCAGGACGTCGACCTTGAAGCCCTGCGACGTCAGCTCCTGCTTCAACCGGTCGAGATAGGCGCGGTCCGACTTCATCTCTTCCGATTCGCGCAGCTTGAGCTGATTGAAGTTGCGCGCCGCCCAGCCGTCCGCCACGTGGACGAGCAGCAGCTCGGCGCCCGTCAGCTTCGCGAGCTGCGAGACGTGCGTGAGGATCGTGCGATCGGCCGGCGAGTTCTCGATGGCCACGAGGATGCGTCGATACATCAGAGCTTCCACCCGCGCAGGGCGTAGTACTTCTCTTTCGGCCGACATTCCTACATTGCGCCGGTGAACGTGTAGTACAGCAGGTACGCGTTCAGCGCAGCGATGATAACCGCAACGGTGTAGGCCAGGATCTTCACCCACATCGGATTCGCGAACGGGCCCATCTTGAGCGGATCGCTCGTGAACATGACGAGCGGAAACACCGCGAAGGGGAGTTGAAGGCTCAACACGACCTGGCTGAGAATGATCAGCGGCCCGGTGCCTCGCTCGCCGTACAGCGCGACGACGATAATCGCGGGGATGATCGCAATGAGACGGGTCACCAGCCGCCGCAGCCAGGGACGGATGCGGAGGTTGATGAAGCCTTCCATCACGATCTGCCCTGCCAGCGTCCCGGTCAGCGTCGCGTTCTGGCCGGAGCAGAGCAGCGCCACCGCGAACAACACGCTCGCCATCGTCGTGCCGAGGAGCGGCGAGAGGAGCTGATACGCGTCGCCGATGTCCGCGACGTCCTGATGACCGGTGCCATGAAATACCGCGGACGCCATCACCAGAATCGCCGCGTTGATGAAGAGCGCGGACATCAACGCGACCGCCGAGTCGATCGACGCGAAGTGGATCGCTTCGGCGCGGCTCTCCCGCGTGTCCCCGTACTTGCGCGTCTGCACGATCGACGAGTGCAGGTACAGGTTGTGCGGCATCACGGTCGCGCCGAGGATGCCGATCGCGATGTAGAGCATCTGCGGATTACGCAGGACTTCCTTCCGCGGGATGAACCCCGCGCCGATCGCCGCAAGTTCCGGCCGCGACAGCCAGAGCTCGATCGCGAACGATCCCGCGATGGCCAAAATCAGTCCGACGACGAGCGCCTCGACGTAGCGGAAGCCGCGCTGCTGGAGAAACAGGACGATGAGCACGTCGAGGGCCGTCAGCGAGACGCCCCAGAGCAGCGGCAGATGGAAGAGCAGATTGAGTGCGATCGCGGCGCCGATCACTTCGGCGAGATCGCAGGCGGCGATCGCGATCTCGCAGAGGATCCACAGCACGATCGTCACGGGCCGCGAGTAGCTGTCGCGGCAGGCCTGCGCGAGATCGCGGCCGCTGGCGATGCCGAGACGCGCGGCGAGCGCCTGCAGCAGGATCGCCATCAGGTTGGACAGCATGATCATGCTCAGCAGCGTGTAGCCGTAGCGCGCGCCGCCGGCGAGATCGGTCGCCCAGTTGCCGGGATCCATGTAGCCGACGGCGACGAGATATCCCGGTCCCGCGAACGCGAACATCTTGCGCCAGAATCCGGCGCCTTGCGGGATCGCGATCGATCCGTGTACCTCGGGAAGACTCAGCGTGCTGGTGGGCAGCCGCCAGCCGCTGGTCGAAGGAGAGGGGATTTCAGAGGCCATGCGGCATGATTTTGAAGACTCAAAATCATACCACATTCCTGATTTGTAGGGCGGGTCCT
>JACPZV010000382.1 GCA_016195295.1 Acidobacteriota bacterium | reverse complement strand
TTCGGCGTAGAGCAGCGCGCGCCCGATGGGGATCACGATCAGTCCGCCGCGGCGCACGTGCGATCCCTGCTGATTCCAGAGCGACAGCTGACCGGAAAGCTGCGCGTTCTGATCGATGCGCGCCTCGATCTGCAGCGGACCGTCGACGAGCTTCGTCTTCGGGAAATCGTAGACGACCGCCGTGCCGTAGTGCGGATCGTCGCTGCGGCCCGCGATCCAGCCGATCAGGTTGTTCCGGTTCGCCGGCGTGAACGGCAGGATCTCGATGAACTCGGGCGTCTTCTCGCCGGGCAGCGTCATCAGCACGAAGTTCGGTTCCATCGGCTGCGTCGCCTGCTCGCGCCGCTCGTTCATGCCGACTTCGCTGGCCACGCTCCACAGATCCTCGCGGTTGTAAAACACTTCGGGATCCGTCATGTGGTACAGCCCGTAGACCGCCGCCTGCAGCTTCAGGAACAGCTCCGGATACCGCACGTGCCTGCGCAAATCCCCGGGCATCGCCGACGCATCCCTGAAAAGGGTCGGGAAGATGCGGCGGTACGCCGTGACGATGGGATCCTCGCTGTCGAACACGTAGAACGTCGTCGTGCCGTCGTACGCGTCGATGACGACCTTCACGCTGTTGCGCATGTAATTGATTTGATCGCGGCCCAGCCGATAGTGTCTGGCGCCCGGAAACGTGTCCGACGTCGTGAAGCCGTCGACGATCCACGACAGCCGCCCATCGTCACCGATGACGATGTACGGATCCGGATCGAAGGTAAGGAACGGCCCGGCCAGCGTGTCGAGCCTCTCGCGGATCGCGCGCCGCATCAGCAGCCGGCTGTCGGCGGTCACGTCGTCGCTGAAGGGCAGCTTCGTCAGATCGCCGCGGTCGAGCGCGATCAGCAGCCGGCGGAAGAAGCCGCCGAGCAGGATGCCGCCGTGGCCTTCGTACGACGTGAGGTTGTTGGTCTCGCCCTGCGGATAGTTGAACTCTTTCTGCCGCGTCTTGACGTAGACGTCGGTGTTCGTCAGCTCGCCGAAGTAGATCTCGGGGCGCGTGATCTGCAGACTCGGAATCGTGCTCTGGACCGGCATGTTGCTCAGCACGAGCGTCGGCAGGCCTTCCGACGTGAAGCCGTTGACCGGATTCATCGTCACGCCGTAGCCGTGCGTGTAGATAAGCTTCTCGTTAATCCAGTTGCGGCTGCTCTCGGGCAGCTTGTCCACGTTGAGCTCGCGCGTGGCCAGCATCATCTGGCGGACCGAGCCGTCGATTGTGTAGCGGTCGATGTCGATGTCGGGGAAGTCGTAGTAGGTCCGGATTTCCTGAATCTGCCGCAGCGTGTCCTGCAGCGCGCGCCAGTCCCACAACCGGATGTTTTGCAGCGTCGCCTGGTTGTTCGCCGCGTCGGCCGCCTCGACGGTCGTCTCCGCGGGGAACGGATGTTGGGCGACGCGGTTCAACGCGTACGCCTGGCGCGTCATCTCGATGTTGTGGGCGATGTACGGTCGTTCGCGCACCAGCTCGTTGGGTTTGACAATGAAGCTGCTAACGTACCAGCTGAGGACGCCGACGATCACGTAGCACGCACCGGCGGGGATGACGGACGCGACGAGCCACCGCACGCGCGGCGCCGAGACGACGTTGACGAGCGCGATCATCGCGCCGATGACCAGGGCGCCCGACACGATGAGCAAGCCGGTGAGCGTGACGTGGGCGTCGGTGTACGAGACGCCCGTGAAGATCGTGTGATCGGCGAAGAGGCGCTCGAAGCGTCCCAGATAGACGCGGACGGCCAGCATCAGCAGTACGCCGGCGAACGCGATCGACAATCCCCGCCACGCCCCGCGGTCGGCATCCTTGCGTCCGCCGATCAAGCGCGATCCGCCCGTGATGGCGATGAAGAAGACGGACATGGCGCCGATGACGACGGCGATCGTCATCAGCCAGCCGCTGACGAGCTGCCACGCCGGCAGCGTGAACAAATAGAAGGTCAGCGGCCGCCCGAAAGTCGGATCGACGACGCTCGTCGCCGCGGGCGCGTACCAGTACAGCGCGAGCGCCGGCCACTCGGCCATCATGCCGGCGCCGGTCGCGAACGCGATCACCGCCGATCCGACGAGCGCGATGAGGCGCATCACCGGTTCGACGGGCAGTTTGATCGGCTGGCCGTTGATCAGGATCGGCAGGCCGGCGAGCTCACCGAGTTTCGCGGGCTTGAGGACGAGAAACGATCCGTACAGCAGCAGGAAGGTGACCAGCGTGAAACCGCTGAAGACCGTGGCCTGCAGATTCAGCGTTTTCCAGAAAACGCGCGGCGCGCGTGTCGCGAGGATCTGGCCGAACGTATCGCCCGCGGCGTTGCAGGTGGTGAGGCTGGTCGTACACGTGTTGTCCAGATTCGTCGCCACCGGGTCTGCCGCCCATTGCGTGTGGTTGAACGCGTTGATCAGGTCGACCCGGACCTGGACGCGCCGGGTCCCGTTGAACCCCCAGTTCTTCGAGACCGACAGGTCGGTCTGGTTTCGACCCGGCTGCCGGAACTCATCGCGGCCGGAGTTGCCGAACGTGCCGTCGGCGGGCGGCGCGTAGGCGTTGGGATTGAACCAAAACAGCCCGGATTGATCGCCGGCGCCCGGATCGCCGACGCGATTGGCGCGATTGCCGCGCAGGAAGCCGTTCGTGCTCACGAGAAGCCGCGGCACCGGCTGGCCTGAACTCAACGTGGTGATGCCCGCGAGCTGCCACCCCGCGAGCGCCCCTTTCAGCAGCGGATTCGACGAGTCCTTGAAAAACGGCAGCAGGTAGACGTAGTGCGCCGTGAAAATGTGGCGGCGGTCGGTTCGCGCGTCCGCGTATTCCGCCGCGATGTCGAGCGGGTTCTGCGGGATGTCGACCGCGTCGCGATCGTTGGTCGAGTCGGTCTGATTGCGGCTCAGCGTGTAATTCAGCGTCAGCGACCCGGCGGCGCCGCCATCGTGCTTGAAGCTGGTGAGCAGGCCCCAGTAGTTGCTGCGCGCCGTCGTCTGGCGGATCGTGACGGCGCCGTACCCCTGATACGGCCGGACCAGGTTCACGCTCGTGCTGCCGACGCGCAGGACGTCGGCGGGCTGGGGATAGTTGATGTCGATCGGCCGGATCAGGTGGTCGCCGTGCGCGCCGACATAGCTCACGTCGATGACACCGCGTGAATACAGCTGTCGCTGCACGCCGACGTTCCACTGCTGCGTCCGCGGCGTCCTGAAATCGTCGCCGATGCCGATCAGGCTCAACACGCCGCTGGTCGTTGGCGACGTGCCGGCGCCCGGATTCGACAGTCGCGCGTTCTGCAGCGAGACCGTGTGGACGAACGGCGGGTTGGTGAACGAGTTTTGCTCGAAGATGCCGACGAGCGCCTGATCGTAGTACAGCCCGTAGGCGCTCCGCACGATCATTTTCCCGTCGCGCCGAGGATCCCACGTCACGCCCACGCGCGGCTGGATGTCGGTTTTCTCGAAGTCGTAGATCGCATCACCGGCCGGCGAATTCTTACCGGCCACGACGATCCCGTTGAGCGGGTCGCCCGTGCCCACGACGTACAGCGAGCCGGTGGCGTTGGCCCACCTCGGCGCGTTCGCCGCTTTGTAGGCGGACGGCGAGAAGTTCGTCAACACGTTGTTCGCGTCGGTGATGGGCGCATACAGCGAGTAGCGCAGACCGTAGTCCAGCGTCACGTTCGGACGGACTTTCCAGGTGTCCTGCGCGAAGAACTCGTAGCGGTTGAAGCGCAGGTGCTCGGTGATATCGGTTTCCGCTTCGCTGTAGGCGCACGCGGTCCCGCACGACCCGTCCGCGTTGCCGGAGAGGAAGTTGTAGAACGCGGTATGGCCGCCGCCGGCCGCGAAGCTGAAGTTGCCTTGCGTCTGGTTCGCGGCGTTCTCGTTCTTCTGTTCGACCGTCAGCAACCCGCCGAGCTTGATCGCGTGCGCGCCGCGCTGAGTGGTGAAGTTGTCCGTCACCGTGTAGTTGCGGTACTCGATGTTGAACAGTTGGTTCGCGCCGACCGTACTGAGACCGGACACGACGACGAACGGCAGGACGCCGAGCCCGTTGCTCAGGAACAACTCCGGGATGTTGACGCCGAGGGCGGATCGCAAGTTGCGGTCGGCGGACTGATTGCTGTCCGCGATCGTGTTGCTCGAGAACTGGAACTGCAGCTCGTTGAGCGTCCGCGAGCTCACGACGCCGCGCAGCACCGCCGAGGCGACCTGACCGGGCACGTTGGTATCGGTGGTCGCGACGTTCGGAAACAGGAGCCCCAGGAACAACCCGCCCGGCTCTTCCGTGAAGCTGTTGTCGTGCGTGTACCGACCGGTCAGGCGCCAGTTCGAGTTGACGTCGTAGTCGACGCGCACGACCTCCTGCCGCGTGTTGTTGATGTTGGCCTGCGAGTTGACGTACCGGGTCGATCCCGCGATGTTCGGCGGCTGATAGAGCGTGAGGAGTTTGACCGCGTTCGGATCGCGAAGCACGGGCGGGACGTAGTTGGCGCTGGTCGGATCGGTCAGCCACGTCGGATCGTACGTGTTCGCCGTGCGGTTGGTCGGCTCGCGGGTGATCCGCCGCACTTCCTCCGAGAAGAAAAAGAACAGCTTGTTCGCGATCGCCGGACCGCCGGCCGTCGCGCCGAAGTTGTTGTACTTCAGCAGCGGCGGGTGGCCGCTCAGGTTGGTATCGGAACTCAGATTGCGGAAGAACGAGTTCGCATTCAACGAGTCACTGCGGAAGAACTCGTAGCCGCTGCCCGCGAAGCGCGACGATCCCGACTTGGTGACGACGTTGACGATGCCGCCGCCGCTGCGCGGCCACTCCGCCTGATAGCCGTTGGTGATGATCTTGAATTCCTCGATCGACTCGAGACTGGGCGTCGACAGCAGCGTGATGTTGGATCCCACGTCGACGTCCAGCACGCCGTCCACCAGCCAGTTGACCGCGTTGCGACGCCCGCCGTTCACCGAGATGCTGACCGTGCTGGTGAGGCCGACGCCGACTTCATCGGACAAATCGCTCGACACCCCCGGCGCCAGCGTCGCGAGCTGCACGAAATTGCGGTTGTTGAGCGGCAGCTCCTGCACTTGTCGCGGCGTCATCGTCGTCTGCAGCGCGGCCATTGGCTGGATCAGCTCGCGCGCGGCGGTGACGCTCACGACTTCGGCGACGCCACCGACCGCCAGCCGGCCGTCGATTTGCAGGCGATCGTTGACGTGCAGCGTGATGTCGCGAACCCTGACGATCTGGAAGCCCGACAGCTCAAACGTGACCTCGTACGCGCCGATGGGAAGCAGCGGCGCCGTGTAGGTACCCTGCGCGCTGGTGACGACGGTACGTTGGGTCCCGGTATCGATGTTTTTGACGGTGACCGTCACCCCAGGAAGCACTGCGCCTGTCTGGTCAGTGGTCGTTCCTGTAATCGTTCCTGTTGTTTCCTGCGCCGACGCGGCGATCGCGAATGTTGCGACAAGCAGCATCATCAGCCAAAGCCTCCGCATACTTGCCTCCTTTGGACCGCGAGTGTATCGCGCGCCTACACGACGCAACAAGGTCAGCTGCACTCCTTCGCGGTTTTGATCGTTGGTGTGCTCATACGGTCAAGACAATTTTGCCGAGGGCTCCAGGCTCCATCACGGTGGTATGGGCGCGAGCGGCGTCGACCAGCGGCATCTCACGCCCGACGACGGGATTCAGCGTGCCGTTGGCCAGACCGGCAATCAGTCCCGAATGAATCTCGACGAACTCCGACTCGGTCACGTTGAACAGCGTCATGCCGAGAATCGCGGCGTCGCGCCCCATCGCCTGCCGCGCGTCGATTTCGGTTTTCCCGCGGTTGCCGACAGTGACCACG
>JACPZV010000381.1 GCA_016195295.1 Acidobacteriota bacterium | reverse complement strand
TCACTTATGTCGTGGAGCGCTACCACGGCCCGCTCATCCGGTTCGCGCTGCTGTTCGTCGCCACTCGCGCCGTCGCGGAGGAAGTGGTGCAAGATACCTGGGTGGCAGTGCTGCACGGTCTGCCGGCGTTCGAGGGGCGATCCGCGCTCAAGAGCTGGATTTTCGGTATCCTTGCGAACCGCGCCAAGACTCGCGCAGTTCGCGAGAAGCGGACGATTACGTTTTCACAGCTCTCGGCACCGGGCGACGAGGACGAGCCTGCCGTCGATCCGGATCGGTTCACTTCGGCCGGCGACTGGTCAGCGCCTCCAGGCCGGTGGGACCAGGACACTCCGGAGAAACTGTTGCTGCGCCAGGAGGCACTCGCGGTCGTTGAGAAAACGACGACGGCACTGCCGGCGAGCCAGCGTGCGGTCGTGACCCTTCGCGACGTCGAGGGACTGGACGCCGCCGAGGTGTGTAACATTCTGGCGATCTCGGAGACCAATCAGCGGGTGCTACTCCACCGGGCGCGATCGAAGATACGGGCTGCGCTCGAACGGTACACGCTCGAAGGCTGACTTATGTTGACGTGCAAAGAGCTGACCGAGCTCATTACCGACTATCTCGAAGGCCACCAGTCCTTTCTGGAACGGATGCGTTTCGAGCTGCATCTGGGTATGTGCCGGCACTGTCGCGCTTACCTGCGACAGATGCGGACCACCATTGAAACGCTCGGCAAGCTGCCCGAAGAATCGATTCCGCCCGAGATGGGCAAGCAGCTCCTCGACCGCTTTCGCGACTGGAAGCGTTAGCGGCTGGCGATTGTACGCATCGCGCTGGGCAGTGACCAGTGGGTTCGTGACGTCTACCGCCGCCTTCAGACACCGGCAGCCCAGTTCCGTCCACGCGACCTGCGCGGACGATACCTCCAGCAATTACCCGGTCACGGCGCGATCGTCCACGTCAGAAATGGACCCGGCCAGCTGAAGAGCGTCCTAACGCCGGATCCGGACGCGTGTAACACACAAGCTCGGGGCGAGACATTGCGGCATGGAAATGCCACCTGCACCACGGCCCCTCGCGTGGCACCCACCCCGTAACTGCGGAGCGCCGCGACCGGCGCTCCGCCTCGCCGTCATCACCTTGATCGTGACTGTAATCGTTGGACTGTTGACCGCCAGCGTCCGAATGGCGGCGACGGCGCCGGATTTCAAAGGGGTCGCCGGCGCACTGGGCAGCTGTCGGCCGCTGCCGGTCACCATCCAACATCACTACCGCATGGCCGCGAAGGTCCGGCCGTTACTGTTTTGGATCGGTCGCGACAACGTGGGCGAGGCAGATGCCGTCTGGCGCCGTGGAGAGGATGGGCTCGGGTACGAGCTGCTCATCGGCAGCGATCCCGCTCTGGCTCCGATGAAGATCAACCGCTGGGGCTACATTGCGGAACAGATTCAGGGGCCGGACGCCTGCCTCATCGGCGTCATGAAGCAGTCCGACGAGGAATCGATCGAGGAGGCGAGGTCGAGCGTCGCCAGAGAGGGACAGGACGGTCGCTACGTGTTCAAGGCGATTCGAGCCGTGGCGACGCCAGACGAGGCTCGCGCCGGCGTGACCACAGTGAACGTCTCCCGCGACCTGACGCTTCACGATCTTCCGGCGCTCCTCGACATCGTGACCAGCGAATCGCGCGGAACGCGCATGCGCTCCGTGAGTCTCCCGAGTGGCACGCGTCCGGGGTTTCTCGTCGCTCTGGCGGAGATCATCCATCAGAACGCCGAAGCACATCGGCAACTCGCGAGCGCCGCGTCGCGATCTGCGGGTCCGGTCACATTCGTCTACAACGGCACGCTGCACGACCTGATGCTCCGCCGCTCCGAGGCTCTTCGCGAGTGGACTGCCGGCACACGCAGGAGCACCAACGTGGTGCGCGCCGACTTCGAGTCCCGCAACCGCGAGACCGGTGAAAAGACTACTTTCGAGCTGGTGTACGGGACGGATGGTCCACTCGCCGAGATCCCGGTGCACGCGACTTATCAACCTCGCTGGTGGTTCCAGGTCGAGCTGGTGCTCGACGACACCGGCGCGTTCTGACCTCAGGAGCCTTCGATGAACACCATCGCCGCTGTGATTTTCACGGACGCCCCGGATGGACTTCAAAAAGAGTCCGCCGATCTCGTCAGCGTCGGCAGTGCGGGCCTCAGCGTCACCGAGCGAGCAATGCTGAGCGCTTATGAAGCGGGGATCGACCGGGTTCACGTGACCGGCCAGCAGCTTCCGGACGAGGCGAGTTTGGCACGGCTTCGGCAGCGTGGCTTGCACGTCACCGCAACCCGCCGGAGGGGCTCGCCCTTCCTGGACGCGCCCACGGCAGACGTCCTGCTGATGATGCCGGCCGACGCCGTGATCGAGCCGGCCACGCTCGTGGCGCTCATCGAACGGTCGAGTCTGTCCGCGAGCCCCGCGGCCCTGTTGATCGACCAACGACCGGAAGCGCCCAATCGACTCGTCAAGCTCTCGAAGGGACGAGTGACTTCGTTCCTCGCGGACGGGGACGCCGCCAGCACTGATATCGCGGTCATCTCGCCTGAGGCCCTCTTCATGGTGCACGACGCGTGGTCGGCCCGGCAGGCGTATCGGCGTCTGGCACGCTTTGGCATCCTCTTCGCCTTCGATGCTGCCCCGTCCGGCTTAGTGCGTTTGACGTCAACGGGGAACGCATGACGAATCGGAAACGAGTCGCACAAACCGCAGCGCGTCACAACTGCTGCAGCATAAACCCGCGGCCATCACATGTGGAGGTTGCCATGAAGCTGCAGTCGCATCCGATATCCCGACTACCTTTCGTGCGCCACGACACGCCCATCGTCGTCGGCAGTGGATTTCTGGCAACTCTCGCCATGACAACCATCATGTACGTCCTGCCGTTGATGGGAATGGCGCAGGTCGACACGCCGCTGTGGATCGTGCGTTTGGTGTTTACGGATCCCGCCCTGGTCACTGCCACAGCGCTAGTCCTTCATCTGTTCGTCGGGTTCGGCTACGCCTGGCTGTATGCGAACCACTTTGAGCCCCAGCTGGGCACGGGGCCGGCGCACTCGGGGCTCGTGTTCGGCGTCGCGCTGTGGGTCTTCGCGCAAGCGATCGCGGTGCCCTCCCTCGGGGCACTGGCCGACGCTCTTCGCAGCAGTGCCGGCACGTCGCCGGGGTTCTTCTCGGCGCGGCTCGGGGCCGACTCGGCGTTCGCAAGTCTGGCCTCGCACCTAGCGTACGGAGGCGTACTGGGCTTTGTCTACGGGTGCCTCGCGCGAGGGCGTTGCCTCACGGGAGCTGAACGGCAGTAACGTCGAAGGGGAATCGTATCGGCGAACACTCAGACGCGCGCGGTTCGCTCTGGAGACGCCGGCGCCTGTCAGCAAGGAAGAAGTAGGCCGCTGACCGTGATGATTTGACGACGCTATGCAGACCAACGCGCGTAGGACCCGTCTCGACCCTGCGTCAGGACCGCGTGTCTGCCAACGCCTGCAGTAACGCGTGGGCTGTCGGGTAATCAAGGTCCCATAGCCGCGCCGCCTGCGCGACTGTGAGCCGCAGACCGGGCATTTCGAGGAACTCGCAACGCACCCGCGTCAGAAGAGCGGCGCGCAGCTTCCCGGGTTCGTCAGACGGTGACGTAAGCCTTAGTCCGAGGTCATGGCTCATCGACAACCTCCGCCGCGGCGCCAAGCCCGAACGGTGCCACGAACCCCGTCATAACGACCTCCTGACCACGACAGACTTTCATCTTCAACTCACTCAGCTCTGTACTGAGCCCCTATCGACTTCCCTCATTGGTCTTGCCGGTCGGCGCCGCATTACACACGCGCGCACTGACTCGATTCGGCGCCGAGTACCGACCCGCGAAGATGCCGTGGGATCACCAGTAATGCCGGACGAATCGGACCCGAACTGTGACCGGGACCCCACTTACCGGACATCGGCGCGGCCCCTGGTGGAGCCTGTCGTTCTAATGGGTCTGGAGACGCGGCCTGACGCGCGACGCCATCCCGGCTTCGACGGCTCGCTGCAAGTGGAGGGTCTTCATGAACACACGTACTGTTATCGCCTCAGCGTTCGCCGCGGCCATCGCCGTTCCCGCCCTGCTCTCAGCACAGAAACCCGCCGAGATGCCCAGCTTCAAAGCCGAAAAGTGCTACGGCATCGCCAAAGCTGGCAAGAACGACTGCGCGTCGGCCGGCAACAACTCCTGTGGCGGGACGTCGAAGAAGAACGGCGACACGAAAGCCTGGATCTTCGTGCCCGAGGGCTACTGCGAGCGCATCGTCGGCGGCAGCAAGACCGCCAAGTAGGACGAACACGAGGGGGCCATCGCCATGTCGTCGATTCATCGCATGCCGGCGCGCGCGGGCGTCGGCCTGAGATTGCCGCACATCGAAGAGGCGGTGGCCACCCAGCTGTCCGTCGGGTGGCTCGAAATCCATCCGGAGAACTTCCTCGCGAACCCGCATGCGACTGAGTTGTTGCTGGAGTTGGCCCGGCGGTATCCCATCTCGGTCCACACCGTGGGCCTGTCGGTCGGCAGCGTCGGCGGCATTGATCGCGCGCACCTGGCGCGCGTCCGTGCCCTCATCGATCGCGTCGACCCGGTGCTGGTGTCGGGTCACCTCGCGTGGTCCACGCACGGCGCTGAATACTTGAACGATCTCTTGCCCCTGCCGTTCGACGACGAGACGCTGCAGATCGTGGCGGACCACCTGCACGAGGTCCAGGACGTGCTCGGGCGGCCGTACCTGCTCGAGAACCCGTCCAGCTACGTGGGCTTCGCCGGCTCGACCATGACCGAAGTGCAGTTTCTGAACGAGCTCGTGGACCTTGCCGGTTGTCGGCTGCTCTGCGATGTGAGCAATGTGTACCTGAGCGCGCACAACATGGGATACGACGTGCACGCGTACATCGATGGCTTGCCCGCTGAGGCCATCACCGAACTCCATCTCGGCGGCTTTACCCCCGAGGACGACGCGGCCACGCCGGGCGGCACCGTGCTGATCGACACGCACGCGACCGAAGTGGCCGGGCCAGCGTGGGAGCTCTACGCTTATGCGCTCGGTCGGTTCGGTCTGAAGCCGACGCTCATCGAGTGGGACAACGATATTCCCGCGTTCACCACGTTGTTGGGGCAAGCCGCGATGGCCGACGCCGTGGCTGCGAAGACCCTCGAGCCGGAGGCACGACGTGTCGCCGCTCGGTGACGTGCAGCGGCGCGTCCGCGACGCCGTCGTCATGGGCGACGCAGCGTCCGCCGCATCGCTATTCGTCGGCGGTAAGGACGCCGCACAGCGCCTGGCCATCCACCTCCGGCAATACAGGACGAGTCTGGTCACGGCGGTGATGGGCCGTTTCCCAGCCACGGGATGGCTCGTCGGTACGCCGCTGCTCGAGGAAGCCGCGACGCAATTTGTCCGCGAGCACCCGCCGAGCGCGCCGTGCATCGGGGAATACGGCCAACGGTTTCCGCAGTTTCTGGTCACATGGCCCGGCACCAAACGCGTGTCGTATTTGGGAGCGTTTGCCGACCTCGACTGGCACCTGGGCCGGCTCGCGGTGGCGATAGATCTCCCCGTGGTGAAGCGGGACGACGTCGCTGCCGTTGCGGCGGTCGATCTCGCAGATGTCGCGCTGACGATCCAGCCCGGCACGTACTACGCCCACGCCGAATGGCCCGTCGACGACTTGATGAAGCTGTATCTCTCAGACGCGGCTCCGGAGCAACTGATCCTGGCCGACACGGACGTCTGGATCGAAGTTCGCGGTGCCCGTGGATCGTTCCGATTCTCACGTCTCACGGCCACGGAGTTCTCGTTCCGCGTCGCCATCGCGGAAGGGTTGTCGCTTGGCGACGCTGCGCAGCGCGCGTGGGACATCGACCCCACGTTCGACCCGGGTCTCGGTCTCCTAGCGCTTGTGGACAGTGGACTCGCAACAAGAATCGGCCGGAACCTGGGCGGTCTGCAGTCATGAATGAACCCCTCGTCGTCCGCGCAC
>JACPZV010000380.1 GCA_016195295.1 Acidobacteriota bacterium | reverse complement strand
GCGCGGTCGCCGTCGGCGGTTCCGCGGCGACCGGCGCCGCGATCGGCGCGTCCACAGACGAGGCGGCGTGACTCGCCACTGCGGACGCGCCGCCCCCCGCACCGCTCGCGGCGACGTCAGCGTGTCGCGAGTCGGCGCCGGGCGCCTGCGGCTCGGGCGCGAGCGCTTCGGCGACCCGCGTCGCCGTGATGCCTTCGGGCCCGGCGATCGGTTCGGGTTCGGCGACCGGCGCGGCGACCGGCTTGTGGGTCTTCACCAGACGCGGCGGCGGCAGCGCGGGCGCGGCCGGCTTGGACGGCTCCGGAGCTTTCTTGGCGGGCGCGCCTTTCCTGCCCTTCGCGGCCGGCGTCTCGGCGAACATGTCGCCGCCCGGCAGCGAGATCTTGCGCTGGCGCGCTTGACGCTCGACGAATTGACGCGCGACGACTTCCTCGATCGTGCTCGAGGCGCTTTTGACGTCGATGCCGCTCTCCTTTTTCAGGAGCGCTGTGATTTCCTGGCTCGACAGGCCGAGCAGTTCCGCGACCTTGTAAATCCGAACGGTGGCCAAGCTATGTCCTCGTGCTGTTGTCGTCCTCTTCACATGTAGGGCGGGTCCTTTTGGACCCGCCGTCTGGCGGCTCTGAAAAGAGCCGCCCTACATCTCGTCCGTTACGAATCCGCCGCCGGGACCTCGCCGCGCGCTGCGGCCAGAATCTTCTCCGCGGTCTTCTCGCCGATGCCGGGAATTTGCGACAGCTGTTCGGCGGTCGCGGCCGCGACCGCCTCGAGCGTGGCGAAGCCGGCGTCCACGAGCTTGCGGACGGTCTTCTCGCCGACGCCCGCGAGCGTGTACGGCGGGGCGGCCTCGGTCGCCTCCGCGTCGCCGATCGCGGGTATTTCGCTTTCCGTCTTCGCGGGCGTCTCGCTGCCTTCGATGGCCTCGACGCCCGCTCCCGCCTTCGCGTCCGCGGCCTGGACTTCGAGCTCGCCGAACTGCGCTTCGACTTCGCGCCGCTTTTCCTCTTCGCTCTTGATGTCGATGCGCCAGCCGGTGAGCTTGGCCGCCAGCCGCACGTTCTGCCCCTTCTTGCCGATGGCGAGTGACAGCTGCTTGTCCTCGACGATCACTTCCATGACGCGCTCGCGGTCGTCCACGATCGACACGCGCTGCACCTTGGCCGGGCTCAGCGCGTTGGTGACGAACGCGATCGGATCCTCCGAGAACTCGACGATGTCGATCTTTTCGCCACGAAGCTCGCGGATGATCGACTGCACGCGCGTGCCCTTCATGCCGACGCACGCGCCGACCGGATCGACGTCGCGCTCGCGCGAAAACACCGCGACCTTGGCGCGATCGCCGGCTTCGCGCACGGCGCCGCGAATGTTCACGGTGCCGTCGTAGATCTCCGGCACCTCCTGCTCGAACAGCTTGATGAGCAGCGCGGGATCCGTGCGGGACAGCACGATCTGCGGGCCCTTCGCGCTGCGGTTGACGCCCTTGATGACGGTCCGCACGCGGTCCCCCGGCGAGTAGCTTTCCGCGCGCGACTGCTCCTTGCGCGGCAGGACCGCCTCGATGCGGCCGACCTCCAGGATGATGTCGCCGTTCTCGAAGCGCTTCACGACGCCGTTGACGACGTCGCCGATCCGCTGGTTGTACTCCGCGAAGATGTTCTCGCGCTCGGCTTCGCGGACCTTCTGGAAGATCACCTGTTTGGCCGTCTGCGCGGCGATGCGGCCGAGCACCTCGGTCGGCTTCGGGAACTCCATTTCGTCGCCGAGCTCGATGCTGTTGGCGACCTCGTCTCCGTACAGCGGCCGGTACATCTCGCGCGCTTCGGCGATCGAGATTTCGGTCGCGGCGTTGGTGACGTCCTCGACGACCGTCTTGAGCGCGAACAGATCGACCTGGCCCGTCTCCGTGTTGAAACGCGTCTTCAGGTTCTCGCCGGTCTTGTAGTACTTGCGCGACGCCGTGGCGACGGCTTCTTCAATGGCGCTGATGACGACATCCGGCTCGATGCCTTTTTCCTTGGCGAGCGCCTCGATGGTTTGCTGTAACGGATTGCTCATATGTGTTTCGTAGGGGCGGAGCTCGCTCCGCCCTTGGCCGACCAAGGTCGGCCCCTACGCCCTCTCAGAACTCCACTTCCAGGTTCGCTCTCGTAATCACATCGAGTCGCACGCGATGCGTGCGGCCGTCGTCGGCGTCGATCAGCACGTCCTGCCCGTCCACGCCACCCAGCCGCCCCTTGAAGAACCCCTGACCGTCCACCTGCTCGCGCATCACGAGCTTGGCGCGCCGGCCCGTGAAGCGCCGATAGTCGTCGGCCCGGCGGAGCGGCCGATCCAAACCCGGCGACGACACTTCCAAGGTGTACGCCGTCGGCACGAGATCGTCGACGTCCAGCATCGCGCTCAGATCGCGGCTGACGTGCGCGCAATCCTCGACGCTCACGCTCTCGCCCGCGCTGGCCGACGGCCCCGGGCGATCGATCTGGACCCGCAGGACCATGCCGGTGGCCTCGCGCCGGAACTGCACGTCGAAGATTTCGAGGCCGAACGTCCCCGCGACGCGCGCCGCGAGCGCCCGCACCTGCTCGATGACGTCACCCTGCATTGGGTCGGACGTGTAAGGGCCCTTAAACTAAAAAAGTGGGCACACGCCCACCTCAGCTCTTACAGCCAGGCTTCAAATCGATAACTATATCACACGGGCCGCGCGACGAGATCGTACTCGCGGGCGTCGACAATCTCGACGTTGACGAACGAGCCGGTCTGGTAGGTCGACGGATCGCAGTCCGTCAAGTACACGCAGGCATCGATGTCGGGGGCTTGCGTCGCCAATCGGGCCCGGAGGACGAGATCGTGCTCGGACGAAGGGCCGTCCACAATCGCACGCGTCCGCTGACCGATGCGGCCGCGCAGCCGCTGCCGCACGAGTCGCCTCTGCAGGCCCATCATGCGTGACCGCCGCGCCGCTTTCGTCGCGGCCGGCACATCGTCCTCGAACGCGTACGCGGACGTGCCCTCTTCGTGCGAGTACATGAACACGCCGACGTGATCGAAGGCGTGATCGGTGATGAACGCGGACAGCTCCGCGACGTCCGCGTCCGTCTCGCCGGGGAAGCCGACGATGAACGTCGTGCGGAGTGCGACGTCAGGCACGCGTTCGCGAATGCGCGCGAGCAGTGTGTCGTAACCTTGCCGCGTGCCGGGGCGCTTCATCTTCTTGAGGATCGGATTCGACGCGTGCTGAAGCGGGAGGTCGATGTACTTGCAGACCTTGTCGCATTCCGCCATTGCTGCCAGCGTGTCCTCGTCTATGGTCGTTGGATAGAGATACAGGAGCCGGATCCATTCTAGGCCGTCGATCGTGTTGAGTTCGCGCAGCAAACGGGCCCCGATCGATGCCGTAGAACGTCGTGTCCTGCGAGATGAGCAGCAGTTCCTTGACGCCGCGCGCGGCGAGCGCGCGCGCTTCTCGAACGATCGACTCGCTCGGACGACTTCGGTACTGCCCGCGCAGCGTCGGGATGATGCAGAAGGCGCACTTGTAGTCGCAGCCTTCGGCGATCTTCACGTAGGCGTAGTGCTTCGGTGTCGCGAGGAGACGCGGAGTATCGGCGTCGTAGAGGTAGGTTGGAAGCGCGGGTGCCGGGTGCGGGGTGCTGGGTGCGGGGTGCCGTGCCGGGTGCCGGGTGCGGGGTGCTGTGCCGGGTGCTGCACGGTGGAACGCCAGCGGCGCCGCAGTCGTCGCGCGAGTGGCTGGCGTAACGCGAGGCTTCAGCCGAGCGTCTGCGCCGATCGCGTTGACGATTTCGGGCACCTCGCCGGTGCCGAGCACGGCGTCGATCTCGGGAATCCGCGCTTTGAGTTCGTCGCGATAGCGCTCCGCCAGACAGCCGGTGACGATCAGTCGTCGGCACGCGCCGTCCTTCTTGTGCTGCGCCATCTCGAGAATGGTGTCCACCGACTCCTGCTTGGCCTTGTCGATGAACGCGCACGTGTTGACGACGAGCACGTCGGCCGCGGCCGCGTCCCGCGTCAGCTCGTGCCCCGCGTTCTGGGCGAGCCCGAGCATGACCTCGGAATCGACGAGGTTTTTCGGGCACCCCAAACTGATGAGACCAATCTTCACTGGGACCTCGGAGGCTGGAGGCTAGGGGCTGGGGACTGGGAGAACGTTCTTCCAGCCTCTAGTCCCCAGCCTCCAGTCCCTACGGATACAAGCGATACAACATTCTCGGATACGGAATCGTCTCCCGCACGTGATCGAGCTTGCAGATCCACGAGACGACGCGCTCGATGCCCATGCCGAAGCCGCCGTGCGGCACCGTGCCGTAGCGGCGCAGATCGAGATACCACTCAAAGGCTTCCTGCGGGAGATGGTGTTCCTTGATACGCCGCAGCAGGAGATCGAGATCCGCCAGACGCTCGCCACCGCCGATGATTTCGCCGTAGCCTTCAGGCGCCAGCACGTCGACGCCGAGCGCGAGGTCGGGGCGATCGGGATCCGGCTTCATGTAGAACGCCTTCACCGCCGCCGGATACCGGTGGACCATCAGCGGCCGATCGAATTCCTCTGAGAGCGTCGTTTCGTCAGGACCGCCGAAGTCGCCGCCCCATTCGATCGTCAGGCCCTTGGCCTGCAGCTTTTTCACCGCATCGTCGTACGACACGCGCGGAAACGGTTTCTGGACCGCTTGAAGCTTCGTGACGTCGCGCTCGATGACCGTCAGCTCGCGCCGCCGCTTCTCGAGCACGCGGCCGACGACCGACACGACGAGATCTTCGGCCAGCTCCATGACGTCGTTCAGGCCGGCGTACGCGACCTCGGGTTCCACCATCCAGAACTCGGTGAGGTGGCGGCGCGTCTTGGATTTCTCGGCGCGGAACGTGGGCCCGAAGCAGTACACGCGGCCGAGCGCCATCGCGTTCGCCTCGTTGTAGAGCTGGCCGCTCTGCGTCAAGTACGCCGTCTGCTCCTCGAAGTACTGCGCCGGGAAAAGCGTCGTCGTGCCCTCACACGCGGCGGGCGTGAAGATGGGCGTGTCGGCGAGGATGAAGCCGCGGCCGTTGAAGAAGTCGCGGATGGCGTTGATGATTTCGTGG
>JACPZV010000379.1 GCA_016195295.1 Acidobacteriota bacterium | reverse complement strand
CCGGTTGTGGCTGCTGCCCGCGGCCGTCGTCCTCGTCTCGGCCGCCGGCGTCGCGATCTTCATCTCAATCCGCAATCCGCAATCCCCAATCCGCAATCTCGTCATCTTGCCGTGTCGGGCGAGCGGCGACCCGAGCGCGCAGGCGTACTGCGACGGGCTGACCGACACGCTGAGCGCGAAAATGACGCCGCTCGCCGTCTCGCGCGGCCTGCAGATCACGTCGACGCTCGAGGTCCGGCAGCGCGGCGTGACGGAGGCCGCGCAGGCCCGCCGCGAATTCGGCGCGACGCTGATTCTCGAAGGCGGCATTCTGCGCGCCGCCGACACGCTGCGCGTCAACTACGTGCTCGTCGACGCGGCGACGCTCCGGCAGATCGACGCCTACTCCGCCACCTCGGCGAGCGGCGACCCCTTCGCCCTGCAGGATCGCGTGTCCACGTGGGCGGCCGGCGTCCTCTCGCTGAATCTGAACACCACCGAGCGGCAGACGCTGACCGCGGGCGGGACCCGCACGCCCGGCGCGCTCGATCTCTATCTCGAGGGTCACGGGTACGTGCTCGACTACCAGAAGCCAGGCAACGTCGACGCGGCGATCGATCTGTTCAATCGCGCCATCGCGCTTGACCCGCGCTACGCCGTCGCCTACGCCGGACTCGGCGGCGCGTTCTGGCACACGTACGACGCGACGCACGCACCGATCTGGGTGCAACAGGCACGCACGTCTTGCGCGCAGGCCGTCACGCTGGATCCGGATCTGTCGGCGTCGCACGTGTGCTTGGGCACCGTCGCGTTCGGCACCGGGGCACTCGAGGAGGCGGCGCGCGAGTTTCAGCGCGCGGTCGACCAGGAGCCGATGAACGACGAGGCGACGCTGGGGCTGGCGCGCGCGCAGGCGCGGGGCGGCGCGACCGCGGCCGCCGAGGACACGTACAAGCAGGCCATCGTTCTCCGTCCGCAGTACTGGGCGACGCACGTCTGGCTCGGCACGTTCTACCGCGAGCACGCGCGATACGCCGACGCCGCCCAGCAGTACGGGCAGGCGCTGACGCTGACGCCCGACAACGCCCGTGTGTACTACATCGTCTGCGGGCTGTACGGATCGATCGGCCGGTACGACGAGGCGATCGCCGCGTGCCGGAAGTCGGCGACCATCCTTCCGAGCTGGAACGCCTACTCAAACTGGGGGGCGACGCTCGCCAACCAGCGAAGGTTTGCCGAGGCCGTGGAGAAGTTCGCCGAAGCACGGCGGATGGGTTCCGAGGCCTACTTCGCGGACGGCAACATGGCGCGCGCGTACTTATACGCCGGAAAGCGCGCCGAAGCGATGGCGCTCTTCAAGCGTGCGATCGAGCTGGCGGAACAGACGCTGACCGTCAATCCGCGCGACGTCGACGCGCGCATCAGCCTGGCCGGCTATTACGCCAAGTCGGGCGACCGCACCAAAGCCATCGAGCAGATGAATCGGCTGCCCGCGGATCTCGACGACCCGCACGTCCTCCTGTTCGGCGCCGTGGTGTACGTCGACCTCGGAGATCGGGCGACGGCGCTCATCTGGCTCGAACGTGCGGCCGGCCACGGACTCGTCCCGATTGAATTTCAGAATCGGATCGAGTTGGACGCGTTAAAGGCTGACCCGCGGTTCATCGCCCTGCTGCAGAAGTAGGTGCTTCAAAACAACGAACGAGGAGGCGGCCATGGTTGCGAGAGATTACAGTGTCGTCGGGCCCAAGATCGCGTCTCCGGAGAAGGGCGTTCACATCATCCGGATTCCGAGGACGCTGGGGACCGGCGAACCGACCGGAAGTCACCCCACGCCCGCCGCGCGGCAGGCCGCGGAAAAGCTCCTCGCGCAGGTGAAGCCGGGGCCGACCGACATCGTCGTATGGGCCCGCCAGCCGTGGCACGTCGTGAACGGCGACCTCAAGGACCATCCTCAAGTGCACGCGGACTTTCCTCAGACGATTCTCACGCTTTCCGTGAAAGAGAAAGAAAAGGCCGTGTGGTGGAGCGAGGCGTTCTTCGAGATCGTCGGCATTGACTACTCGCACCACGCCAAGAGGATCAGCGGCGCTCCGAAGAATCCTTTTACCTCCGACTTTGTGACGCAACTCGAAGTCTCGGGCGGCGAGGAATTCTACGTGGTGCGTTCCACGTCGCCCGTAGATACGGCCGTGGGGCAGCAGTACAAAATCAGCTTCAAGATGGGCGTGGATGCGATCGACCCGGATATGTCCTGTACGCCCTGATGCCGGCTTATCGGGTGGATACCACGGCAATGACTTCGATCTCCAGCATGAGCTCGGGTCGCGCCAGGTGGACGACCTGGACCAGCGTGCTCGCCGGCGTGGTGTCCGTGAAGTACTTCGCACGGACCTCACGCACGGCGGGCGCCTTGTCCATGTCGGTGACGTAGGTGTTCATCTTCACGACGTCCTTGAACGTCGCGCCTGCCGCGGTCAGCGCCGCCTGAAGATTCCTGAACACCTGCTCGGCCTGCGCCTTCATGTCGCCTGCGCCGATCAACGTGCCGTCCTTGTCGAGCGCAATCTGCCCTGAGATGTACACCGTCTTCGCGGGACCGGTGACCTCGACGATGTGCGTGTAGCCGGTCGGCGGCGAGAGCGTCGGCGGATTCGTGCGCTTGATCTGCGCGAACGCGAGCACCGGCCAGAGCATGAAGAGCAGCGAGAGTGAGACGCGCATCGTGAACCTCCGGCGGGTCCGAAAGGGCCCGCCCTACATACTCCCGGCGGGTCCAAAAGGACCCGCCCTACTTTTTCTTCGGGGGCGGCGCGGGGCGGTACTCGAGCATGACGTTGCTGACGACGGCGATCGGTCGTCCGGGCGAGGTGTAGGTGGCCGCGCCGTCCTGACGTTCGACGGCCAGTTTCTCGCCAAGCAAGCTCACCTGATCTTCGCCTTCGGGAATGGCGATCGTAATCAGCTCGGTGCCGGTCGGCGCGACGGCCTTCGTCCCGCCAGGCCCTGCACCGCCAGTGACGCGATCCACCAGGTCGGCCGCCACGCGGAATTCGCTCTGCGCCACCGCCCGGCTGATCAACGTGTTGTCCATCGTCAGCACGCCGATCGTGGCTGTGTAACGCGCGTACGCGCGGTGCGCCTTCACCTGCTCTTCCGAATACAGGTGCAGGTTGTGCAGGTTGAACGTCAGCGTCGCCGGGCCTTTGTGCGGAGGAATCTGCACGAGCACGCCAGCGGCGGGATCCCGACCGGCCATCACTTCGCAAAACGTGATCCGCGTCTTCACGCCGACGCCGAGCGGCGTCGGACACGTGACGTCAGGGGCGATCGTCTTTGGCGCAGCAGCGGGTGGCGGGGCCGCGGGTTTCCGCGCGGGCGGCTTGCGCGTCTGAGCGTACGCAGGCGCCGCAATCGCCGCGGTCAGCAGCAACGCGAGGGCGTAGCGCATACGGAGAGTATAGATGCTATGCAGAGCGATGGACAGACGGGCCGTGGCGGTTACGCTCATCGTGACGTTTCAATAAGGAGGAGCGTAACGATGATCACCACGACCCGCACGAAGGAGTCTACTGCACCGACCGGTGGCTTGTTGTTGGCGT